>DATCYE010000099.1:0-4831 GCA_036570485.1 Pusillimonas sp.
ATTGTTTTTATGATTGAGCCAATGACTAATTTAGCTATTCACGGGCTTTTTCCATGACACCACAAGATCTGAGGCTTCAAGTACGGCAAGGGCAATTCCGCAAGCCGACGGCCGGCTATTGCGGAACATTCGCGCAAGCCAATCTGGTTATCCTGCCCAAGGCCGATGCGGACGATTTCATGCTTTTTTGCCAGCGCAATCCGAAGCCGTGCCCCCTTCTGGGGGTGGGCGAGCCGGGGCAATGGTCGATTCCTCTGCTGGGCGACGGCATTGACGTCCGCACGGATGTCCCCGGATATTACGTGTATCGCGATGGCGACAAGACGCAGGAACTGGATAGCTTGCTCGACATCTGGCAGCCGGACTTTGTCGTGTTTGCCATTGGCTGTTCTTTTTCTTTTGAACAGATGCTGGTCCAGGCCGGCGTGCCGTTGCGGCATATTGACGAGCGGCGCAATGTCGCCATGTATCGGACGTCGATTCCCAATGCCCCCGCGGGGCGATTTGGCGGAAACCTGGTGGTCACCATGCGTCCCATGAACAGCCATAATGCGATTCGGGCAATCCAGATCACCAGCCGGTTCCCGGCGGTGCATGGTGCGCCCGTCCATATCGGGGATCCGGCGCTTCTGGGAATTACCGACTTGCAGGCCCCCGACTATGGGGATGCGATAGATGTCGGGCCTGATGAGTTGCCTGTCTTCTGGGCTTGCGGCGTCACCCCGCAGGAAGCTATCCGGGCCGCCCGAGTGCCTATCGCACTGACCCACAAGCCGGGCCACATGCTGGTCACCGATATGCTCAATGTCGATTTGGCCGTCCTTTGATTTGTCGCTCCTCGTTTTAGGAACATACGATTCACGTACTGAATTCAGGATGGAACCATTTATTACTGGATTAGCGTCGGCATGACATGCAACACCGGCAATAACGTTAGATAGAAATGCCTTGGGTGGACGCTATTCAATTTTCAAAGGAGAGTTGTAATGAGGAAACTGTTCGCAGTGTTGGTCTCATGCCTTGGAATTGCGCTGATGCAAAATGCATCGGCACAAGACAAGGTCATCAAGATCGGGGCCATTTATCCATTGAGCGGTGCGCTCGCTTCAACAGGCATCGAGTTGAAGAACGCCGTCGAGCTTGCCGCCGATATCGTCAACAAGGAACATCCCGAACTCAAGGGGATACCGCTTGCCGCCGGTGCCGGCCTGCCCGGTCTGGATGGTGCCAAGATAGAGGTCATTTTCGCGGATTCGCAAGGCAAGCCCAGCGTAGGGCAGGCCGAGGCGCAGCGCCTGATCGATCATGAGCATGTCGTGGCGCTGGTCGGCGCGTATCAGTCGTCCGTGACCAAAACGGCCAGCAGAATTGCCGAACAGCGTCAAATTCCGTATATGAATCCCGAGTCCAGCAGCCCCCAGTTGACGGAACGCGGCTACAAATGGTTTTTTCGCACGACCCCCAACGATGAAACATTCATCAGCAATATGATGCAGTTTCTCGATGGCATTAAAAAGATGCCCACCAAGAAAATCGCGGTGGTCTATGAAAATACCGATTTTGGCGTCAATACCTACAAAGCGGTAAAGAAGTTCGCCGAAAAATCGGGGCGGGAAATCGTTGCCGACATCGCCTATTCCTCCGGGTCGTCGTCGCTGAATGCGGAAACGCAGAAACTGGCGGCGGCAAAGCCGGATGTGGCCATTTTTGCCAGCTACACGTCCGATGCCATGTTGTTCGTGCGTACGATGCGCCAGATGAAATATGCGCCACCGATTTTCCTGGCGAACGATGCGGGGTTTATCGATCCGCGCTTCATCTCCGAAGTGGGGCCGCAGGTGCAGGGCGTGCTCACGCGCGACGTGTGGTCAAACGACTTGTATACCATCAAGCCGGTAATCAAGCAGGTCAACGATTTGTTCAAGCCGCTCTCGGGCGGCAAAAGCCTGAACGGCAATAGCGCGCGGTCGCTGCAGGGCCTGCTGGTGCTGGCCGATGCCATCAACCGTGCCGGGTCGACCAAGCCCGACGCGATTCGCAAGGCGTTGGTCGATACCAATCTTGACGCCGACCAGATCATCATGCCGTGGGCGGGTGTCAAGTTCGACGACAAGGGCCAGAACATCAATGGGCAAGGCCTTATTTTGCAACTGGTCGGCAAGCAATATCACACCGTTTGGCCAACTCGCTATAAAAAAATGAAAGACCTGCCGACGCTTCCCTTTTCCTGGAAGTGATTCTTCATTAGTGTTCCGTCGGGTCGATTCGTGGAGTTACATTCGAATTACGCAGCCGCATCGACCCGGCGGGGCACGAGCCCCTTAGCAAGGAGAACAGTGTGTTCGAAGCGCTCGCCACGGGTTTGTTCAATGGTTTGATCTATGCCCTGATTGCCGTCGGCCTGGCATTGATCTGGGGAATTACCGATGTCATCAATTTCGCGCACGGCGAATTTCTGATGTTGGGCATGTATGCGGCATATTGGTTGTTTACGCTTGGGCATGTGGATCCGACGCTGTCCGCGCCGTTGGTGGCGTGCCTGCTGGGCTTCGTGGGATTTCTTTCCTATGCGCTCATCATCCGTCCGCTGCAGCGGGCTCCGGCAATGATCGTGATTCTGGCGACATTCGGCCTGGGTCTGGTGTTGCGTCAACTGGCGTTCATCTTCTTTTCCCCCGACTACCGCAACCTGCCCGATACATGGCTGTCGGGCAGTGTTTCCATTGGAAGCGTCTCGCTTGGACAACCTCAGGTCGTTACGGGTGGGATCTCTTTGGTCGTGATCGTTCTGTTGTTCATACTGGTGTATCGCACCCGCTGGGGGCGGGCGCTGCAGGCAGTGGCTGAAGACCGTCAGGCCGCCAGCCTCATGGGTATTGCCGCCGATCGCGTCAATGCCCAGGTCTGGATCCTGAGCAGCGCGGTGGTCGGCTTGGCCGGGGTATTGCTTACAACGTGCTTTTACGTGTTTCCTTCCGGCGGCAATGTGTTCGGTTTGCTGGCGTTTGTCGCGGTGGCGATGGGAGGGTTCGGATCTTTGTCCGGGGCGTTTATCTCCGGCATTGGCATTGGCGTTATAGAGGCGATGACGGGTTATCTGTTCGAACCGGCATACAAAATGGCGAGTATCTTCGTGATATTTCTTCTCGTCCTTTGGTACAGGCCACGCGGTCTTTTCGGTCGGTGGTGAAATGAAAACCATACTATCCCTGTCGCCAACGGCATGCGGTTATCTTCCTCGCAAGGGGGCAATGTGAAAAATAGAACATCTGGTTTGAAAGTTCGCCCGCCTTGGGTCTGGTGGTTTGCGTTTATCGTGATTGTGCTGGCCGGCTTCCCATTGGCGGTGTCCGACCCGTTTTCGCAACAAGTGGTGATCATGGCGTTGATGTTTGGGGCGCTGGGGGCGGCCTGGAACCTGGTGGGCGGATTTCTTGGCCGGGTATCGTTCGGGCATGCGGTGTTCGTTGGCGTGGGGGCTTACACCACATTGCTGCTGCTACGGGATTTCCACGTGAGCCCTTGGTTCGGACTTCCTCTTGGCGGGCTTGCGTCCGCCGCGTTGGCGTTCATTATCGGCAAGCCGACTTTACGGCTAACCGGCCACTACTTCGCCATGGCCACGATCGCCTTGCTGTCGGCGGCGCAATTGCTGGTGGTCAACTGGGGCTGGGCCGGCGGCGCAATGGGTATCGAGGCGCCTATCGCCGACAGTACCTGGCTGCTGCTGTTTCGGTCCAGGCAGCCCTATTACTGGATTGCGTTTTTTCTGGCTCTGTTCACTTTGTGGGCAACGTTCGTGCTGGTCCGTTCCAAGACAGGCTACTACTGGCGTGCCATAAACGGCGACGAAGGGGCCGCACGCAGCCTTGGCGTACCCGCCGAACGCTACAAAATGCGCGCGTTCGTTCTGTCGGCGGGCCTGACGGGAGTATGGGGCGGCTTCTATGCCATTTATATCGGTTTCATTGATCCCTCGTCAGCCTTTAATCTGACGCTGTCCATACAGATCGTGCTGGTGGCCATACTTGGCGGCGTTGGTACGATTTTCGGCCCATGGCTGGGGGCGCTGCTGCTGGTTCCCTTTGCCGAGGGCATGCGTATCGCATTGGGTAGTTCCGGTCATGGTATCGACCTGTTGCTTTATGGTTTGGCAATCATTCTTGTCAGCCTGTTCTTGCCGAAAGGCTTGATTACGTTAAGGATGCGCCATGGCTCTTCTGGAAGTTAAGAACCTCACGAAGTCTTTTGGCGGGCTGGTCGCCAATCGCGATATCAGTCTGCAGGTCGGAGAAGGCGAAATCGTCGCAATCATTGGTCCCAACGGTGCGGGTAAAAGCACGTTGTTCAATGGGTTGGCCGGACATCACGCACCGACCTCGGGCACTGTGGCTTTCAACGGAGTCCAGTTGGTGGGCAAAACACCAGAGGCGATTGCCGCCATGGGATTAACGCGCACCTATCAGATTCCACGTAGTTTTGCCGCAATGACGGTGATCGAGAACGTCATGGTCGGCGCATTGCTTCGCCACCCCGCGCCTGACGATGCGCGCCGGGCATCGTGGCAGGTCCTCGACGCGGTCGGGCTGCGGGATCGGGCCGAGATGCCCGCCGGCGACTTGAACGTCGCGGGGCAGAAGCGGATCGAACTGGCGCGTGCGCTGGCGACCGCGCCCAAATTGCTGTTGCTCGATGAAGTCGCTGGCGGGCTCAACCCCAGCGAAGCACTGGAACTGGCGGAAATATTGCGTTCGATCCATGCCGGCGGTGTCACTCTGGTCATTGTCGAGCACGTGCTGCAAGTAGTGATGCGACTTGCGCATCGGGTTCT
>DATCYE010000100.1:0-4770 GCA_036570485.1 Pusillimonas sp.
GACATCATCTTCTTCTGGGTCGCGCGCATGGTCATGATGAGCATGCACATGACCGGCAAAGTCCCCTTCCAGACGGTCTATGTACATGGCCTGGTCTGCGATATGGACGGCAAGAAAATGAGCAAGTCCAAAGGGAATACCATCGATCCCGTCGATCTGATCGACGGGATCGAGCTGGACGCCCTGCTGGAGAAACGCAGCAGCGGATTAATGAACCCCAAGCAGGCGGCCAGCATCCGCAAGAAAACCGCCAAGGACTACCCACAAGGCTTTCCCGCTTACGGCACCGATGCACTGCGCTTCACCATGGCCGCCTACGCAACGCTGGGACGCAATATCAACTTCGACCTGAAGCGCTGCGAAGGCTATCGCAACTTCTGCAACAAGCTGTGGAACGCCACGCGTTTCGTGCTGATGAACACCGAGGGGCACGCCCTGCAAGACCATCAGGCCGACGATGCTCAATTATCGTTTGCCGATCGCTGGATAGTCAGCCTGCTGCAACGCCTTGAAGCCGATGTGGAGCGTGGATTTGCGGATTACCGCTTCGACAACATCGCCAACGCCATCTATCGTTTCGTTTGGGATGAGTACTGCGATTGGTATGTGGAATTGGCCAAGGTGCAAATCCAGCACGGCACACCAGCACAACAGCTGGGTACGCGTCGCACGCTGATCCGCGTGCTGGAAACCGTGCTGCGCCTGGCACATCCCATTATTCCCTACATCACGGAAGAGCTCTGGCAGAAAGTCGCGGTGGTAGCGGGCAAGCGGACCGTCGACCATGAAACCAGCCTGTGCGTACAGCCCTATCCCGTCGCCAACCACAGCGCCATCGACGAACAGGCCGAAGGCCAGGTTGCCGAGCTTAAGGCACAAGTCGAAGCTGTACGTGCGCTGCGCGGCGAAATGAGCCTCTCTCCGGCTCAGCGGGTGCCGCTGATTGCTCAGGGCGATAAAAATGTCCTGGCAGTCAATGCCATGTACCTGACCGCGCTGGCCAAACTGGATGGCGTCGACATCGTCGACACGCTGCCCGACGTAGGCGCGCCGGTGCAGGTTGTCGGCAAGACGCAGTTGATGCTGCACGTGGAAATCGACGTCGAGGCCGAGCGCCTGCGCCTGGGCAAGGAAATCGAACGCCTGGAAAGGGAAATCGCCAAGGCCCAGGGCAAGCTGTCTAACGCCAGCTTCGTAGAACGCGCGCCTGCGGCCGTGGTTGAACAGGAGAAATTGCGCATCGTCGAATTCGGCGACACGCTGGCCAAAGTACAAGCGCAGTTGCTTAAGCTGGCCTGAGTTCTTTCAGGAATTTTTCATCGGCCTTGGACAGCAGACCCGCCTGGCGCGCCTGCAGGATAAGGTCGGGCCTGCGGGCTGCCGTCAGAGCCAGCGACTGGCGACGGCGCCAGACGGCAATATTGGCATGATGACCCGACAGCAGCTCTTGCGGAACGGTCACGCCCTGGTATTGCTCGGGCCGCGTGTAATGCGGGCTATCCAGCAAGCCGGTCAGGGCGGTATTAAAGGAGTCCTGCAAGGCGGACTCCGCATCGTTAAGAGCACCCGGCAATAACCGCACGGTGCTGTCGATAATGGTCAACGCGGCGATCTCACCGCCGGACAATACGAAATCGCCCATGGATATCTCGTGGGTTACGCAACGGTCGATAAAACGCTGGTCCACGCCTTCGTAGCGCCCACAGATCAGTATGGCGCCATCGCCCTGCGCCAAAGCCTGGGCATGCGCCTGTGTATAGCGCTCGCCTGTGGGGCTCATGAGGATTACCGGAATGTCGCTGCCCGACCTGGGTTCGGCCGGCGTACTTGCAGCTATTGCAGCGGCTTTCGCCGCATTCACGGCCTGCTCCAGCGGCTCGGCCATCATGACCATGCCCGGCCCGCCACCGTAAGGACGATCATCCACAGTGCGATGAACGTCATGCGTGAAATCGCGTGGATTCCACACAGCAAGCGACCAAAGATTCTGTTTATGGGCACGCCCGGTGACGCCCAGGTCGCGCACGACGGAGAACATATCGGGAAAAAGCGAAATCACATCGAAACGCATAGCTTGTGTCCGCCCTTCTTTTGTCTGCACCGAAAGCAGGCTTGCGCCAGCGCCGCCATGCGGCCCATGCAAGTCTTTCGGCTAGAGTTCAACCGGCCAATTGCTGTCCAGTCTTTTGTTGGCGATATCGACGCCATGCACATGGGCACCGACGAAGGGAACCAGCACTTCAAGCTGCTTGCCTTTGTCGTTCAGCATGGGAACATCGTTGCCGTGCTCATCGGCAAGTGTTCGCCCAACGCGCAAGACGGCATGGGCACCATTGTCGACGACATCTTGCACCGTACCGATAAGCGCGGCCTGACCATCGCGTTCGCCGAACAGGCGGCACCCGATCAGGTCGACCCAATAATATTCATCGTCGTCGGCAGCGGGAAAATCGGCGCGAGGAACCCACACCGTATGCCCTTTCATGGCCTCGGCGCGATCCCGATCAGGAACGCAGTCGAGCTGGGCCACCACGGTTGCCCCTTGAGGCCGGCTGTTAGTGACGCCAGCCGCAAACAACGGCCGCGCAGCAGCACTGCTGCCAGGCGGAACAGGCGCTTTCAACCACCAGGTTTTTGCCGCAAGCAGTACCTGGCTGTCGGAAGAATGAGGCTGAATCTTGACCCAGCCGCGCACGCCGTATGCCGATACGATGCGCCCAAGCTCTACCAGATCCGCAGGAGCTTCAGCTTGCACAGTAACGGGCATATTCACCTGAAATCAGTAATCAGGCAGCCGCTTTGGCGGAGTATTCTTTAACCAAGCGGGTTACTGCGGGCGACAATTGCGCACCAGTTTCGGTCCAGTACTGAACGCGGTCCATGGCAAGACGCAGGTTTTCCTGGCCTTCGTTGGCTACGGGATTGTAAAAGCCCACACGCTCAATAAAACGACCGTCGCGGCGATTACGCGAGTCGGCGGCTACTACGTTGTAAAACGGACGCTTCTTCGAGCCACCACGGGCTAGACGAATCACAACCATTGGTAATCCTTTGAAAATGTTGTGAAAAACAAAAGATTCTAGCACTTTTCGGCCCTGCTTCGCAAACCGAATCGCTCTGAACCACTTAAATAAGCCTGAAAACAACTACACCGGCGATAACAGCGTGGCGCGACAGCGACAGCACTGTTATCGCAAGAATGAATACCGCCCCCAAGCCGTCAGCGTCGGCGCAGGTAATGTGCGACGGACGCGGCGCTTTCCTGCTGCGCCTCAAGCGTATTGCCGGTTTGCTTGGCAAAGGCCTGAAAATCGCGCACGGCATGCGTATCGGTGGTCACAACCTTCAGCACCTGTCCGCTTTCAAGCTGCGCCAGGGCTTTCTTGGCACGCAAGATAGGCAAGGGGCATTTCAGGCCGGAAGCATCAACTTCCATGTCGGCTTGAGGCAAGACACTGCTGGTATCGGTCATGATCCGTTCCGGGCATGGACGGTGATCCGCATGCGAACCACCGCCGAAAAAGTCATCGTAGCGCGTTCGGGCGCATCAGGCCAGGCGCTCGCGCACCCAGGCTTCGACACTGGCTGTGGCTCCTGCCAACGCGGCGATGTCGCTGCCGCCGCCCATGGCCATATCGGGCCTGCCGCCGCCCTTGCCGCCTACCTGAGCGGCCACCATGCCAACCAGTTCGCCCGCCTTGACCTTGCCGGCCAGATCGCCGGTAACGCCCGCGACCAGACTGATCTTGTCGTCGGCAACCGTGGCCAACAGCACGACGGCGGACTTGAGCTTGTCTTTAAGCTGATCGACCATGCCGCGCAATGCCTTGGGATCGGTGCCACTGACATTGGCAACCAGCAGGCGCGCATTGCCTTCCAGAACGACGGCCTTGCCGGCCAGGTCGTTACCGGCCGACGCGGCCAGCTTGCTTTTAAGCTGGTCCAGATCGCGCTCCAGATTCTTGAGCTGACCTTGCATCAGTGCAATACGCTCGACCAGCTCGGCCGGCTGAGTCTTGAGCAAGCCTGCCGCGCGAACCAGGGTGGCATCGGTTTGCTGCGCCCAGGCCACGGCGTTATCGCCGGTGATGGCCTCGACGCGGCGCACGCCGGCGGCCACACCGCCTTCGGACACGATCTTGAACAGGCCGATGTCGCCAGTACGCGCAACGTGGGTTCCGCCGCACAGCTCACGCGAAAAACCGATATCCAGCACACGCACCGTATCGCCGTATTTTTCGCCGAACAAGGCCATGGCCCCGCCCTGCACAGCCTCGTCATAAGCCATGACCTGAGCCTTGGTGGCTTGGTTTGCCAACACCTCGGTATTGACGATGCGCTCGGCCTCGGCGATCTGTTCATCGGTCATGGGGGCGTCGTGCGCAAAATCGAAGCGTGTCTTGTCGGCATCGACCAGCGAGCCTCTTTGCTGCACGTGGGCCCCCAGCACCTGGCGCAATGCCTTGTGCATAAGGTGCGTGGCCGAGTGATTGCGCACTGTGCTGGCGCGCTGGGTTTTATCGACCTGCGCATCCAACGTGTCGCCTACCTTCAGCGAACCTTCAAGCAGTTGGCCGTGATGACCGAACACGCCGCTCTGGATTTTCTGCGTATCGGCAACCTGGAAGCGGACACCCTGCCCTTGCAGCAAGCCGGCGTCGCCCGCCTGCCCACCGGATTCGGCATAGAAAGGCGTTGCATCGAGCACCACGATAGCCTGCTGCCCGGCGGCCACGGACTGGACCGAAGTGCCATCGACATACAGCGCGG
>DATCYE010000101.1:0-10845 GCA_036570485.1 Pusillimonas sp.
GCACAAACTGCCCGCCGGCCATTGGCTGACGCTGAACCTGGCCGACCCCGGCCAAGCGCGCGCGGCGCAATCCACCCCCTATTGGACGCTTGCAGACGCGGTTGCGTCCGGCCTGCGCCAGCCCTTCGAAGGCACGCCCAGCGAGGCCGTGGATGCACTGGAACAGCAGTTGTCGCTAAGCGTGCGCGGCCAGATGCTGTCCGACGTTCCCCTGGGGGCATTCTTAAGCGGCGGCATCGACAGCAGCATCATCGTCGCTCTAATGCAGGCGCACAGTACACAGCCCGTGCGCACCTTCACCATCGGTTTCGACGACGAGCGCTACAACGAAGCGCCGCATGCCGCCGCCATTGCGCAACACCTGGGTACCGAGCACACCGACATGGTCGTGCAGCCCAGCGACGCGCTGGCCCTGATTCCGTCGCTGCCGCATATTTACGACGAACCTTTCGCCGACAGCTCGCAAATACCCACCCTGCTTGTCAGCCAATTGACCCGCAAGCATGTAACCGTTGCGTTAAGCGGCGATGGCGGCGATGAACTGTTCGGCGGCTACAACACCTTCCGCTTTGCACCGGGCTTGTGGCGCCGCATACAAAGCCTGCCCAAACCGCTACGCGGATGGGCGGCAACGCTGCTAAGCGCAGTGGCCCCCGCACAGTGGGACGCGGTGTTGAATGGCTTGCGGCGCGCATCGGCGGGACGCCTGGCTCGCGGGCTGAATGCCGACAAGCTGCACAAGCTGTCGACCTTGCTGGCTTCACCCGATCAACGCGATTTTTATCGCCAGCTTAGCAGTCACTGGTCGGCACCCGAAGCCCTGGTACGCGATGCATCCGAAGCGTCCACACCGCTTACGACGCCCGGCGCGCTGCCGCATACAGATAGCTTCGAACACGACATGATGGCCGCCAGCGCCGCCATGTATATGCCCGACGACATTCTGGTCAAGGTGGATAGGGCCGCCATGGCGCACAGCCTGGAAGTGCGCGTACCCATGCTGGATCATCGCGTGGTCGAACTGGCCTGGCGCATGCCGCTGACCTGGAAGATACGCGACGGGGAAGGAAAATGGCCGCTGCGCCAGCTGCTGTACCGGCATGTGCCCCAGGCGCTGCTGGATAGACCCAAGAAAGGCTTCTCGGTACCCCTGGCCGGCTGGCTGCGCGGCCCTCTGCGCGACTGGGCTCAGGCACTGCTTGATCCAACCCGACTGGCCCGCGAAGGCTATCTGAACGCCGAGCCCATACAGCGCGCCTGGCGCCAGCACCAGGCCGGCCATCAAGACCACTCGCAGCGGCTGTGGTGCGTTCTTAGTTTTCAAGCCTGGCTACAGGCTCAGCAAGCATGAAGACAGCTATACAAATTACACATGTCATCGTCGGCCTGGACGTGGGCGGGGCCGAGCGCTTTTTGCTGCGCCTGATCGAAGCCCACCACGACAAACCGCAGTATGCGCACCGGGTCATTTCCCTGACCGGCAAGGGCACGCTGGGTCCTCGCCTGGAAGAGCAAGGCATTGCCGTCACCGCCCTGGGCATGAAGTCGCTACGGGATGCGCCACGCACCTACACACGCTTGAAGCGGGCGCTACGAGCCCATAGGCCCGACGTACTGCAATGCTGGATGTACTACGCCGATCTGCTCGGCGGCCTGGCCGGCCGCCGGCTGGGCATCAAGCGCATCCTGTGGGGCATACGAAATTCCCACTTCGAATCCGGCGGCACACGCCTGAAGCGTGCGGTACGCCGCATCTGCGCCACCGCATCACGCCATCTGCCCTGGCGTATCGTGTGCGTGGCCGATTCCGCGCTGGAAGTCCATGCCCAAGCCGGCTACGACCGCCAGCGCATGGAAGTCATCCACAACGGCTACGACCCGGATGCCTTCACGTATTCGGATACCGGCCGCGATGCGTTGCGCCGCGAACTGGGCATTCCGCCGGATGGCTTGGTAATCGGTTCGTTGGGCCGCTACAGCGCAGCCAAAGACCACCACAGCTTCGTGCAAGCGGCGGATGCCGCCATGCGGCAGCGCCGGGGCCTGTACTTCATGCTGGCGGGCCGCGACCTTACCCAGGACAACACAAGCCTGGCCCGCCAGATCGCCACCACCTTGCACCCAGAACGGTTCTTGCTGCTGGGCCAGCGCGGCGATGTGGCCGAATGCCTTAGCGCCATGGACATATTTTGCTTGCACTCGCGCACCGAGGGCTTTCCCAACGCGCTGGGCGAAGCCATGTGCGTGGGACTGCCTTGCATTACCACCGATGTCGGCGACGCACGCCTGCTGCTGGGCCAGAGCGGACGGGTCGTTCCCGCGGGCGATGTGCCCGCCCTGACGCAAGCCATGGTCCACATGGCCGATCTGGACGCCACCCAGCTGCAAACCATGGGTAGCAGCGCCCGGCGGCGCATTGCCGAGCACTACACGCTAAACCATGCGGTCGACCGATACGAATCCCTTTACCAGGCAGCCATGGCGCTGCCCTATTGATCCAAAGGTGAATGATGGCACTTAAAGAACTGATCCTGAAATACGCGCCCGTGGCAGTACAGGATGCCGGCATCAGCCTATACAACACGCATTTGTACCGGCAACGGCATCAAGGCGAATACCAAGCCTACCAGCACTACTACCGCGAGTTCGAGCAGGCCGGGGCCGATCAAATTGCCCACGAAGCCGCCCGGCGGCAAGCCCTATTCCTGCAATGGGCCACCGAAAAATCGCCCTGGTATGCCCCGCAACGCGGCAAGGCGCTGCATGAGTTTCCCATTCTGGAAAAAGAACAGTTGCTGGCCAATATGGACCAGATCCGCACGATGGAAGAACGCGAAGGCATCGTCAGCCTGACCGGAGGCACCACCGGCGCCTCCATGAAGGTCATCTACCATCCGGAGGACATGCAGGAACGCTTCGCCCTGAAGGACTACTTCCGTTCACGCTACGGCTACAAGCTGGGCCGCAAGGTGGCGTGGTTCAGCGGCAAAAGCTTGCTGCGCCCCACCGACCTGGCATCCGGCCGCGTCTGGCGCGACGACCACATCAACAAGATCCGCTTTTTTTCAACCTTCCATATCGGCCCAAACAATTTCGAGGCCTATTGGCGGGCGCTACAGGATTTCCAGCCCGACTACCTCGTGGGTTTTCCATCCAGTGTGCTGGATCTGTGCGCCATGGCGCAAGAGCGCGGCCTGCAGTACAGCGGCAAGGTCGACACTTTTTTCCCCACCGCCGAAACCGTCTTGCCCGTGCACAGGGAACTGATCCCGGCCACGCTGGGCTGCCGGGTGGTGGATCAGTACGCCGCATCGGAAGGCGCCCCCTTTATTCTGCAATGCCCGCAAGGGTCTTTGCATATCCACCCACTGACGGGCGTATTCGAAGTGGTGGATGAGGCCATGCAGCCCGCCCGCGAAGGCGAAATCCTGGTGACCTCGTTTACCACGCGCGGCACCCCCCTGATTCGCTACCGCATCGGCGACCGCATCAGCCTGGCGCCGGACGATTACCGCTGCCCCTGCGGCTCGTGCTTTCCGGTGGTCAAGCATATTGATGGACGTACCGCCGATTTCATCTGGTCGCCCGAAAACGGCAAGGTCAACCTGGGCAATATCAGCAACAGCACCAAGGACGCCGAAGGCATCATCTGCTTTCAGATCGTTCAGGAAGCGCCGGACGCCGTAAACGTAGCCGTGATGGCGAACCAGCGTTTCACGCCCGAACAGCGCAAACACTTTCTGCATGCCTTGGCGCTTAGACTGGGCCAGGGTATGCGCATCGACCTGAACGTAGTCGACCAGATTCCGCGCGAGGCCAGCGGCAAATTCCGCATCGTCAAGAACCACCTATCCGCCGACGCGATGCGTCCAATGGCGCAGGGCTAAGCGACATGGAACTGATCGGCTCACCCCTGCAACTGGCCAGCGCCGTGCTGGTCAACGTGCTGGGCCTGTTGCTGGCCCTGAAGGCCAGCCGCATGCTGGGCGTTCGCAAAGGCCGTGCCACGCTGTTGTATGCCTGGCATTCACTGTTCTGCCTGGTCTATGCCATTTATGCCATCCAGAACGGCGCCGACGCCCTGGTCTATTACTTGAAGGCGCAGCAGGGCGAATTCATGGCCCCCTTCGGCACCGGCGCCGTCGTCAACATTGCCACGCTATTCGTCACCGGCCTAAATCTGTCGTTCCTGGGCGCATGTCTGCTGTTCAACATCTTTGGCGCCATCGGCCTGATCGCCTTCGACGCCTGCCTGCAAGCAGCTACGGCAAACAAAGCCAGGCTGTTGCGTCGCTTCGCCACCCTGATCGTATTGCTGCCATCCATCAGCTTCTGGTCGTCGGCCCTGGGCAAAGATGCGCTGGCCTTCATGGCGGCCGCGCTAACGCTTTATGCCGCGCTGAACATAAGCCGCCGTGTCGTCCTGCTGGCGGTGTCCATTTTCATCATGGCGCTGGTTCGGCCCCACATTGCCGGCATCATGGTCATCGCCCTGGCCGGATCTTTGGTGCTGCAACGCCGCCTGCCGCTGGGCCAACGCGTTTTCCTGGGCGGCGCGGCGCTGGCCGCCACCGCCGCCATAGTGCCATTTGCCCTGACCTACGCCGGCCTGGGCGAAGCCAGCGGCACCGACGACATCCTCAACTATGTCGAGCAGCGCCAGTCTGTAAACACACAAGGCAGCAGCAGCGTGGACATCGCATCAATGAGCCTGCCCGTGCAATTGTTCAGCTACCTGTTCCGCCCCCTGCCCTATGAAGCCGGCAGCATCTTCGGCCTGGCGGCTTCGATGGATAACGTCATCCTGATTTTCCTGGCCTTGGTGAGCGGCATACAAATCTTCAAGCACCGACGGAAAAAGCTGGCAGGCAATCGGGCCTTTATGTGGTTTTACTGCTTGCTGACCTGGGTGGTTCTGGCCATCACCACGGCCAACCTGGGCATCGCGGTCCGGCAGAAATGGATGTTCGCGCCCATATTGATCTACCTGTTCATCTCGATGCTGGGCAAGTCGCGCCAGCCCTTGGTTCGCCGCCAACCAAACCCCTACACCCCCATCGCGCCGCAAGCGCCTACCTCCGGCATGGTGAAGTCATGAGATTTTTATTGATTGCCAGCTTTCCCGATTCGATCCTGCAATTCAGGGGAGCGCTGCTGGACGCCTTGCAAGCCCAAGGCCTGGACGTGCATGTGGCCGCCCCCGGTCTGGATGCCCATTCACCCATGGGCCGGGCCCTTCAGGCGCGCGGCCTGACCACCCACGATATTCCGCTACAGCGCACAGGAATGAACCCCGCCAAAGATCTGCGCAGCCTGATCAGCCTGTGGCGCCTGATGCGCCGCTTGCGCCCGCGCTACACCCTGGCCTACACCATCAAACCCGTCATCTACGGCACGCTGGCTGGATGGCTGGCGGGCGTGCCGCAACGCTACGCACTGATTACCGGCCTGGGCTATGCCTTCCAGGGCGGCGACCAGGCAAAAAGCCGCAGCACACTACGTAACATTGCAAAGACACTGTATCGCCAAGGTTTGAAAAAAGCCCACAAGACCTTTTTTCAAAATCCGGACGACGAGGCACTGTTTCGCGGCCTGAAAATTTTGCATCCGCAGCAGGCCACCCATATTGTGAACGGCTCGGGCGTCGACCTGGATCACTACCAGCTTGCGCCGTTGCCCAAGGCCCCGCACTTTCTGCTGATCGCCCGGCTGCTGGGCGACAAGGGCGTGCGCGAGTACGCCGCAGCCGCCGCGCGTATACGGGCCGCGCACCCCGAATGCACATTCAGCCTGGCCGGCTGGATAGACGACAACCCCGATGCCATCGCTCACGGCGAACTGCATGATTGGATTGCAGCGGGCGATATCGACTACCTGGGCCGTCTTGACGATGTACGCCCCGCCATCGCCGCATGCAGCGTGTACGTGCTGCCCTCTTATCGGGAAGGCACGCCCCGCACCGTACTGGAAGCCATGGCCATGGGCCGCGCCATCATTACCACCGACGCACCGGGTTGCCGGCAAACCGTGGAGGCAGGCCGCAACGGCTATCTGGTGGCGCCCCGGTCCGTGGATGAGCTGGTGCAGGCCATGGAAAGCCTGTACGCCGACCCCAAGCTTATCGCTGCCATGAGCACGCAGTCGCGCGCCATGGCCGAAGACCGCTACAACGTGCACAAGGTCAACGCAACCATGCCGCAAGAAATGGGTATCGCACCATGATCAAAAGACTGTTCGACATCGTCGTTGCCGCCACTGCCTTGCTGTTGCTATCACCCGTGCTGGCAAGCGTGGCCGCATTGGTCGCCATAAAAATGGGGCGCCCCGTTTTCTTCAAACAGCAACGCCCCGGCCTGCATGAAAAACCTTTTCTTATGCTTAAGTTTCGCAGCATGCTGGATGCCACCAACGCCCAGGGACAAGCGCTGGACGACGCACAACGCCTGACACCTTTCGGCCGCTGGCTACGCTCTACCAGCCTGGATGAACTGCCCGAACTGTGGAACGTGCTGAAGGGCGAACTAAGCCTGGTCGGCCCCCGGCCGCTACTGATGGAATACCTGCCGCGCTACGACAGCGTGCAGCGCCGCCGGCACGAAGTGCGTCCCGGTTTGACGGGATGGGCGCAGGTCAACGGCCGCAACACTGTAGACTGGCCGAAGCGCTTCCAGCTGGACGTATGGTACGTGGATAACCGCAGCTTCTGGCTGGACATGAAAATACTGGCCATGACCGTGCAACTGGTGCTGACCCGCAAGGGCGTCAGTGCCCAGGGCGAAGCTACCATGCGCAAGTTCACCGGGAACGAGCGATGAAGCGCCTGGCCATCGTGGGCGCAGGCGGCCATGGCCGCGTGATTGCCGATGCCGCGCAGTGCAGCGGCTGGTCCGCCATCGATTTCTACGACGATGCATGGCCCGGCATCGGCCCCAGCACCGGCCCCTGGTCCATAGTCGGCAATATCCCGCTTTTATTCGCGCAACTGGGCGACTACCAGGGCGTCATCGTCGGCATCGGCAACAACCAGATCCGAGCCGCCGTGCAGCAGCGCCTGCTTGATGCCGGCGCGCCGTTGATTTGCGTGATTCATCCGGCCGCCATCGTCAGCCAGCACGCGCAACTGGGCCTGGGCTGCGTGGTGTTCGCCCGGGCGGTTGTGAACGTGGGGGCCCGAATCGGCGCGGGCGTCATTCTGAACACAGGCTGCACCGTTGAACACGACTGCCTGATCGAAGATTTTGTACACATCGGCCCCAATGCGGGGCTGGGCGGCGGCGTTCATATCGGCCGGCAAAGCTGGGTGGGCATAGGCGCCAGCATCAATCACCTTATTCATATCGGGCAAGGCAGCACCATAGGCAGCGGCGCCACCGTAATTCGGGACGTGCCCGAAGCCATGGTGGCCGTCGGCACACCGGCGCGCACCCGGCCCGTCTGAGCACAACGCTTAACCTTTTTGACCGGAGAGCATAGAACATCATGTTGAAGACCGATTTTTCCTCTTGGCCCCATTACACCGACGAAGAAGTCCAGGCCGTCGGCAATGTCTTGCTGTCCAACAAGGTCAACTATTGGACCGGCCAGGAAGGCCGTCATTTCGAAAAGGAATTCGCCGCCTGGGCCGGTTGCGCCCACGCCATCGCGCTGGGCAACGGCACGCAAGCCCTGGAAGCCGCCCTGATGGCGCTGGGCATAGGGCCGGGCGACGAAGTCATTGTCACCCCGCGCACCTTCCTGGCCTCGGTGTCGTGCATAGTTCTGGCCGGCGCCACCCCCGTATTTGCCGACATCGACCGCGACTCGCAAAACATCACGGCCGACACCATTGCCGCCGTCATCACGCCCCGCACCCGCGCCATCATTTGCGTCCATCTGGCCGGCTGGCCCTGCGACATGGACCCCATCATGGCTCTGGCCGATTCGCATGGCCTATGGGTGGTCGAAGATTGCGCACAAGCACACGGCGCCCGCTACAAAAACCGCCCAGTGGGATCGATAGGTCATATCGGCGCCTGGTCTTTCTGCCAAGACAAAATCATGACCACGGGCGGCGAAGGCGGCATGGTCACCACCAACAGCCCAACACTGTGGCGCAAGATCTGGTCGCACAAAGACCATGGCAAAAGCTGGGAAGCGGTCTACGAACGCCAACACCCCCCGGGCTTTCGGTGGCTGCATGAAAACTTCGGCACCAACTGGCGCATGCAGGAAACCCAAGCCGTCATAGGCCGCATCCAATTGCAGCGCATGCCAGACTGGCACACCATAAGGCAGGCCCACGCCCGCCGCATCTGGAACGCAGCGCGGCACATACCCGGCCTGCGCGCGCCTACCCTACCCAGCTACTGCCGGCATGCCGCCTACAAATGCTATGTGTTTGTAGAGCCCGATATGCTGGCCGAAGGCTGGACCCGCGACCGCATCGCCCAGGAAATCAACGAGCGCGGCGTGCCCTGCTACCAGGGTTCGTGCTCGGAAGTGTATTTGGAAAAAGCCTTCGACGGCACCGGCTGGCGCCCTGCCCAGCCCCTTGCAGTCGCCCGCGAGCTGGGGGAAACGTCCTTGATGTTTCTGGTACATCCCACCCTGGAAGATCATCACATCATGCAAACCTGCGGAGTTCTTGCCGAAGTCATGCATGCAGCCACCCGTATCGAACAGACTTATGGACACTGAACACATCTTGCATACCCGCAGCCATGCGCTGCGGGAACGTCTGCTGGAACTCCCCCCCCGCAGCAAACGCATGCTGCAGCTTATTGTGGACGTTCTGCTTATATGGCTGGCCTTGTGGCTGGCGTTTTTCATACGCCTGGGCGACGCCAGAATCGTTCAGCCGCTAGGCGACGACGCATGGCTGTTTACCGCTGCGCCATTAACAGCCATCCCGCTATTCATTCGCTATGGTCTCTACCGCGCGGTAATGCGCTACCTGGGGCCACAGGCCCTGACCACGATAGCCCGCGTCGTAACCGCCGCTGCCATCCTGCTGGCCACCGCTGTGTATCTGTACGGCGAGCCGCCGGCTGTTGTGCCGCGCTCTACCATCGTCATCTACTGGCTGCTATGCCTGCTGTTTATAGGCGGGTTGCGCGTACTGATGCGCCATTATTTCAACGACGTGCAGTTCGGCGGGCAAAGCCTGCCGCTGATACCCAACGGCGGTAGCCGTAAAGAAGAACGCCCGCGCGTAGTCATCTACGGGGCGGGGGCCGCCGGCAACCAGCTATTGCAAGCCTTGCGCCTGGGCGGCGAACTGCTGCCGGTGGGCTTTATGGACGACAACAAAGATTTAAACGGCCGCATCATGGGTGGCCTGCAGGTATATGGTTCAGATCGACTGGACTACATGCTGCGCGATACCGATGCACAGCAAATATTGCTGGCGCTGCCATCGGCATCGCGCGCACGCCGCAGGCAAATCATGGATAAGTTGACCCCCTACGCCATACCGGTGCGCACCCTGCCCGGGCTGATGGACCTGGCTGCAGGCCGCGTCCAGGTTGAAGCCCTACGTGAAGTACGCATCGACGACCTGCTGGGGCGCGACCCTGTCGCACCCAACCCCACGCTGTTCGCGCGCTGCATACACGATCAGATTGTTATGGTGACCGGCGCGGGCGGGTCCATAGGTTCGGAGCTATGCCGGCAGATTGTGCGCAGCACACCAAAAATGTTGATTCTGTTCGAGCATTCGGAATTTGCCTTATACGCCATACAGCGTGAACTTGAAGCGTATGCAGGCCGCAGCGCACAGCCAATAAAAATCGTAGCCGTGCTGGGTTCCGTGCGTAACCCCGATCGTCTGTTCGACGTTATGGACGCCTGGAAGGTAGACACGGTGTACCACGCTGCCGCCTACAAACATGTACCCTTGGTGGAAAACAACATCACCGAAGGCATTATCAACAATACCTTCGGCACCCTGCACGCCGCCCAGGCGGCCTTGCGTGCTGGCGTCAGCAACTTTGTGCTGGTATCCACCGACAAGGCCGTGCGGCCCACCAATGTAATGGGCGGCACCAAGCGCATGGCCGAACTGGTGTTGCAGGCGCTGGCCAAAGAGTCAAAGCCGACGCTATACGGCCCGCCGGCCGATACGGTGGTCAACCAGACCCGGTTCACCATGGTGCGTTTCGGCAATGTGCTGGGTTCGTCCGGTTCGGTCATACCGCTATTCAAGCAACAAATACGCAAGGGCGGGCCCGTTACCGTCACACACCGCGAGATCACCCGCTATTTCATGACCATACCCGAAGCCGCACAGCTGGTGATACAGGCCGGGGCCATGGGCCAAGGCGGCGACGTTTTCGTGCTGGACATGGGCGAGCCTGTAAAAATTGCTGAGCTGGCCGAAAAAATGATCCAGCTTTCAGGCTTAAGCGTGCGCCGCGCCGACAACACGGATGGCGACATCGAGATCCGATACACCGGGCTGCGTCCTGGCGAGAAACTATACGAAGAGCTGCTGATCGGCGACAACGTGTCGCCTACGGACCACCCCATGATCATGCGGGCAGACGAAAAACACCTGAGTTGGGAAGGGCTAAAAGAGGCGCTAATGGAGCTGGACGAGGCAATTTGCGCAGATGATTACCCACGCACACGCGAGCTGTTTTATGAGCTGGTGGATGGGTACACGGCAGAAAATGATATTGTGGATTTGGTCTATCAGGAGCGCGGGAAGCGGCGGGATGGCAAGAACTCAACTACGGCTGCCCATTAAAAAATCCTGTATATATCGTCTTGAGGATAATTCTAAGGTCCAACGTCAGTGACCAATTATCAATATACCAAAGGTCATGCTCTACGCGCTTTTCCATTTTTTCGAGCGTATCGGTTTCA
>DATCYE010000102.1:0-8879 GCA_036570485.1 Pusillimonas sp.
GAATACGAATATTCCCGGGCACGGGTTGAACCCCCGCATTAAACCAAAAGTACAACCAAGCTGTAATTGGTCGTAACCCTAAAAAAATATGTACCTGGACCGGCCTGCGGCCTCAGCCCACCATCATCAGACTGGCGTTACCCCCGGCCGCCGCAGTATTGATGCTGACCGAGACTTCCCTGAACAAACGCTCCAGCCTATAGGTTTCACCCGCAGCCAATTCATCGCTGCTCAGTCCCTGAACCGACACGATAGGGCCACTACGCCGCGCCACCGCACGGTTCAGCTCGCGCAGCGCATCGCTGTCTCCTTCGAACAAGACGGCGTCGTATGCGCCGCTATCGATTTCATTCTGATCGACAAGGCCAATAGACTTCTTTTGCGCCGCGTCCAGGCCAGCCAGGAATGCGCTTGCTGCAGCGCCGTTCATGACTGCCATGCGATTACCCGTGCTCCGGCAGGCATCGAACTGCACGCGTGCTCCAGCCTCGGTGGCCGGCACGCATAACACAGTACCGCGCGGCTTCAGACGATAGACATTGCTTTCGCCCGTCGGGCCGCTGAGAACCAAGGGAGCAGGCAGACCGGAATCGATGCCGCAGCGCTCGGGCAGGCCAGCAGGATGGCGCGACAACAAACGCAGCAAGTACAAGGGACCACCGGCCTTCGGCCCCGTACCGGACAGGCCTTCGCCGCCAAAGGGTTGAACCCCGACCACGGCGCCGACGATATTCCGGTTCACGTATATATTGCCGGCACGTATGCGTTCGGACACGCGCGCAACCGTTTCATCCAGCCGGGTATGAACCCCGAAAGTCAGGCCGTAGCCGGTGGCGTTTATAGCGTCGATCAGCGCGTCCAGATCTTGGCGCTGGTAGCGCACGATATGCAATACCGGGCCGAACACCTCTTTTTTCAAGGCGGAAATATCGTCCAGCTCGATGAGGGTGGGCGCAACAAAAGAACCGTGGGCGCACTCTGCACCCAGCTTGACCTGGTCTATCTTATGGCCGGCGTCACGGAGTGTCTGGATATGCGCCTGGATTGCCGCCTGTGCATCAGCATCGATGACCGGACCCACATCATTGGCCAGCGTATCGGTCTTGCCTATGCGCAGCTCTTGCATGGCGCCGCGCAACATCGTCAGCACGTGGTCGGCGCAGTCTTCCTGCACGCACAGCAGGCGCAAGGCCGAGCAACGCTGACCGGCCGAGTCGAAGGCCGAGTTCAGCACATCGAACACCACCTGTTCGGCCAGGGCCGAAGAATCAACCACCATGGCGTTCTGCCCGCCCGTTTCGGCGATCAGCGGAATCGGGTGGCCGGCATCGTCCAGCCTGTCGGCCAGTTGCCGGGAAATCAGCAAGGCCACATCGGTCGAGCCGGTAAACATCACGCCACGCACGACGGGGCTGGCAATCAAAGCGGCACCCACGCTTTCGCCTCGGCCCGGCAGCAGTTGCACCGCGCCGGCGGGTACGCCGGCGCGGTGCAAAATAGATACGGCTGCGGCAGCAATCAGGCTGGTCTGTTCCGCAGGCTTTGCCAGCACCGTATTGCCGGCGGCCAGCGCAGCCGCCACCTGTCCGGTAAAGATGGCCAAGGGAAAATTCCATGGACTGATGCACACCACAGGTCCCAACGGACGATGACTATCGTTGAAGAACGTGCTCTCGATCTGGGCAGCGTAATAGCGCAGAAAATCGACCGCCTCGCGGACCTCGGCAATCGCATTGGGCAGGGACTTGCCTGCTTCGCGAACAATCAGCCCTAACAGAGGCTGCATTTCGTCTTCAAGGATTTGCGCCGCGCGTTGCAGACATTGTGCACGCTCGTTCACCGGTGTGGCGGCCCAGATCGGTGCGGCATGCACGGCAGCCGACAGCGCCTGATCGACATCGGCGGTGTTCGCCTCGATAACCTGACCCACGATATCGCGTCGGTCGGCCGGATTGCGCACGGGTATGACACGCGCCTGGTCCCAGACGAAATCGCCTTCCGCCAGCAGAGGAAAGGCCTGCCAGCCCGGACCGGCTCCGTTCAACAGCGCACCGGCCAGCGATCCCAGACGGTGTTCGTTGCTAAGATCGATACCCGCCGAATTGGGTCGGCCGTCGGCATTGCGATACAAGTCTCTGGGCAATGGAATCCGATCGTGAGGCGCGCCCAACGGCTGTATGTCTTGCGCCGCCTGAACGGGATCGGCAACCAGAACATCCACGGGAACTTCCTCGTCGCCGATCTGATTGACGAAAGATGTATTGGCGCCATTCTCCAGCAGGCGGCGCACCAGATAAGCCAGCAGGGTCTCATGCGTGCCCACAGGTGCATAAATGCGGCAAGGGCGATTCAACTTGCCCTGAGACACCGGGCCGGTCACCAGTTCGTACAGCGGTTCGCCCATGCCGTGCAGGCACTGAAATTCATATTGCCCGGGATAATAGTTCTGACCGGCCATGTAATAAATGGCGGACAAGGTTTGGGCGTTATGTGTGGCAAACTGCGGATACACGGCCTGCGGCGCCGACAGCAGCTTGCGGGCGCAGGCCAAGTACGATACATCGGTATGGACCTTGCGCGTGTACACCGGATAGCCTTCCAGCCCGTCGATCTGAGCACGCTTGATCTCGGTATCCCAATAGGCGCCCTTGACCAGACGCACCATCAGGCGATGGCCGCTGCGCTGAGCCAGATCGATGACATAATCGATGACGAAAGGCGAACGCTTTTGATAGGCCTGAATTACAAAGCCAATGCCGTTCCATCCGGCAAGCTCAGGGTCAAAGCACAAAGCCTCAAGGATATCCAGAGAAAGATCCAGACGGTCAGCCTCTTCCGCATCGATATTCAACCCTATGTCGTAACGGCGCGCCAGCTTGGCCAGCTCGGTGCTGCGGGGCAGCAGTTCGGCCATCACGCGGTCGCGCTGAGCGCGTGAGTAACGCGGGTGCAGTGCCGAAAGCTTGATTGAAATACCCGCGCCTTCATAAATACCACGGCCCTGTGCCGCCTTGCCGATGGCATGGATGGCCTGCACATACGAAACGTAATAGCGTTCGGCATCGCTTGACGTAGTGGCCGCTTCGCCCAGCATATCGTACGAATAGCGAAAACCCTTTTCTTCGTGCTTGCGACTATTGGCTATTGCCGCCGAAATGCTCTGGCCGGCCACGAACTGCTCACCCATCATGCGCATGGCGATGTTCACGCCCTTGCGTATCAAGGGTTCTCCGCCCTTGCCGATCAGCCGCGTCAAAGCCTTGGACAAGGATTGTTCGCTGTTCACGCTAACCAATTTGCCCGTCAGCATCAGACCCCAGGTCGCCGCGTTAACGAACAAGGACGGCGATTCGCCCATATGCGAGCGCCAATCGCCATGGCTGATCTTGTCGCGGATCAGGGCATCGCGCGTAGCCCTATCGGGAATGCGCAACAAAGCCTCTGCCAGGCACATCAGCGCGACGCCCTCTTGGCTGGATAGGGAAAATTCCTGGATCAAACTTTCAACGCCGCCGCCCTTGCGCTTGCCGCGCAGGGCCTGCACCAGGCGGCGCGCCAGCGCATGGACCTCTTGAGGCTGGGCGCAGCGGGCCTGGTCGATAAGCAAGGGCACGCATTCAGTTTCGGGACGCCGGTAAGCCGACGTAATGGCGGCGCGCAGCACCGACTGCGGCTGTACGTCCTGGGCGAACTCGTAAAACGGCGGCAAGATGTCCTGAGCGGGAGCCTCTCCCGCCTCGGCCTGGGCGTCGCTCTGGCCGAAATGTGCAATCTCGGCCGGCAATTGCCCCCGCTCTATCGCTTCGACATAGGCCAGCAGCGCTTGTTTATGCAGCCAATGAGGGGTGCAGCCGAGCTTGACCGCTGCGATTTTCAAGCGCTCGCGCAATGCTTCGTCGACCTTGACGCCGAGTGTCGTTGTTGCCATTTCTGTGTCCGTATTCCTGTGCCGTATTCCAAAACCCCAAACACGGCATGCCGCACACGAAGCCTAAATGCTCCGCGTCCCGAATACTACACAGGTTGCACCTTTTTTTACACTAAGGTTAACCCCTAATAAATTACGCCTAAAAAGTACAACCTTTTAGGGTTACACCATTTTCCGGCTCAAGCGCCTGACCCTGCAATTGACGGGCGATGAGCGCGCTTAACTTACCCAAGGCGGCTCGATGACCGGCAACCAGCGCGGACATTCCCTGGCCAACGTCGGCGCGTGCCTCGGCACGGCAGATGACGGTCTTCTTACCCGGCTGGTGTACCGGCGACAAGCGCCAAGTGGCATCGATCAGGGCACGCTGACTGTATAAGGACTCAAAGCGCTGAACACGCAGGCTTACGCGCCAGACTGGCGCAGATTCGGGTGCTACGCCGACCCCAAGATCCAGCACCCCAAGTCGGCGGGAAAGGTCGTCGGACAAGGCAGCGCCTATTTCATCGGATAGGGGCGACGCCCACAAAGAATCATTCAAGGGCACGACCTGCGTCGATTGCGGATCGGTCACTACAATCTGCGGCCTATCGACCTGTTCCGGCACCTGAACCGCCTGCACGCTGATGGCATAGTCGGGCCGCAGTGGGCTGTTTACAGCCGGGGTCTGCTGCGCCGGTACCGACGGCAATAAGGTGTAGTAGTGACTCGGCTTAGTCGATGCGCAAGCAGTCAATAAGCCCGCTATCAGGAAAAGCGCTGTTATCTTCAAACCATGCATGCAGTTCTCCAGATGGCCTGTCTGTATTGACAGGGTTAAGTTCGACTGGCGGGGCATTATGGGCTGACCGACAAGGTATCGGCCGGCCGTCCGCGCAAAAGCGCCGATGGGTTGGTTCGCAAATAATCGGATAGCGCGCGCAATGATTTGGCGGCGCCGTTGATTTCAGTCAGCGTGCGCTGGACATTGCCGCTTAACGGAGAATCGTCGGCCAGAACCTGATCGACCCGTTTAAGCGACTTCTGTGCCGACTTCAACATAGCCGTCGCCTGAGGTGCGAGCTCGCCCTCGAAGCGTTTAAGCAGCTTGGTCATGGACGACAAGCTGGCCCGAAGGTCGTTGCTGATGCCCTCGAACGGAATCGCGTCCAGCTTGCCGACGATGCTGCTGATCTGCTGCTGCAAGCGATCGAAATTGCCCGCAATGGTGGGTACCACCACCGGCTCTTGCTTTATATCGAAATCGACCGGCTCGGCATCCGGGAAAAAATCCAGGGCTACGTATTGCTGGCCCGTCAAAAGATTGGCGGCGCGTATCTGTCCGCGCAAGCCATGCGTGACCAAGGGCGCCAACACAGCCGCACCCGGACGGCCGGCCATGCCATCGTTTTTCATCAACCTCTCGTGCACTGCGCCGAATCGTAGCGGATACAGCTCGGCCTTGACCAAGGCATAGAAACGCTTGGTCGTCTGGTTCAGCTCCAGGTCGATATCCACCACCTTACCCAGTTCCAGCCCACGAAAGTCCACCGGTGCACCCACCTTCAGGCCGCGCACGGACTGATAGAAATGCAGCTCGATGGAAAATGGCGGACCGTCCGGGTCGGCCATGGCTTCGAGCCGCGTTGCGGCCAATGCGAAACGGCTGTCGGCTTTGACCGGCTCGGTATTGGATTCGTTGGCCGACGCAAAGGCAACGCCGCCAGCCACCACCGAAACCAGTGACTCGGTCTGCACATTGAAACCGTCGGCGTCCAACGATAGATTTACACCGCTGGCATTCCAGAAACGACTATCGGATGTAACAAACTTGTCGTTCGGTGCATCGACGAAAATCTGTATGTTGACCCCCTTTCCGTCTTCATCCAGATCGTAGCCAATGACACGCCCAACCTGAATACGCCGGAAATAGACCGGTGAGCCAATTTCCAGCGACGCCAGATCGGATGAGTGCAAGGTATAGCGCGTACACGGCCGCCCACTGGTGACTTCAGGCGGTTTCTCCAGTCCCTCGAAGTCGTAGACCGGATCGTCGCCATTATTCGATGTGGCCGCATCGACGCTGATGTATGAGCCCGACAGCAAGGTTCCCAGCCCCGATACCCCGCCGATTCCCAGGCGCGGGCGCACGACCCAGAAGCGGCTGCCTTTCTGGGTGATGTACTCGGACCCGTCGCGATTGAGCTGGGCGCTTACCAAAACTTTTGAACGATCAGGCGACACCTTGATACCGGACACCACGCCTATCGTCACATCCTTGTACCTTATCTTGGTTTGACCAACCTCCAGCCCCTCCGCCGAGTCAAAGCTGACGGTTATGGTGGGCCCGGTATGCATCCAGTCGCGCACCAGCAGCGAAGCCCCCAGCAGGGCGGCAAGCAACGGAACCAGCCATATCCAGGAAATCCCGCCTTCTCGTCGCGGCCTGATGTTGGGCTTGAGCGCGACGTCCTGCCTGGTGCTGTCGTCGCCGCCGTTTTCCGAACGTGTAATGGGGTCGGTCATGTGCTTCTCTTTTTCCTAGGCTCAAGTATGTCGTCGCTTGCGGCCCGTAGATCCCATCCGCGGCGCGGATCATAGCTCATTGCGGCCAGCATGGTAAATATCACCACCACGCCGAAACTGACGGCGCCTGGTCCCGCAATGACCTGAGATATACCAGGGAAATTGACCATGGCCGTCATCAGTATCACCACAAACACGTCCAGCATGGACCATTGCCCGATGAATTCGATCAATTCGTAAAGCCGTGTGCGCTGACGCTGGACGATGTCGCCTTGCCAACGGTGTTTTACCATAAGCACCATCAATGCCAATAGTTTGGTGATGGGCACGACGACACTGGCAACAAACACTATAAGCGCCAAGTCCCAGGACCCCATCCGCCAGAGCTCCACGACTCCCCCCAATATGGTGTGCGCCCCGTCGCTGGTCGCCGTGCGCACCTGCATGACGGGCAGTACATTGGCAGGAATATAAGCAATAGAGGCAGCAATCAGCAAAGCCCATACACGTGCGAAGGAATCGGGCTTGCGCAGGTGGATTTGCGCCCCGCAGCGTTCGCAGGCGTTGGGACCTGAAGAGGACTCCAGATTCTGGACGAAGCCACACGATTCGCACGACCCCACAAGAGCACCCGCCGACACATGCTCCGACACGCTCGCCACCAGACCGGCATCTTCAGCATGCCGCCACAGCCGGTGGGCCGTCAGCCTGCTAAGCGCGGTCAGCAAAAAGGTCAGGATGGCGAAAGCCCAGATGCCCGGCCCTGGTTCTATGGTCGCAAACCCGGAAAATTTCACAATGGCCACCAACATGCCCAGCATCAGCACCGGCACCATGCTCCACGGTTCGGCCCAGCGCAGCAGGCGCATGCCGTAGCGAAAATCACCGGGGAGCCGCCGCGCGCGCATCGCCATGAGCGCCCACAGAATGATGAATAGTTGGGTCAGCGGCAGCCAGAAACTGAACATGCCAGTCATGATGGCCAGGGCTTCATGGCCCTGTTGCCAAGTCAGTAAAAGAGCGCCCGGCAGCGAGGCCTGAATGCTCAAGCCCTGGATATTCAGGCGCGCAATGGGAAAGTAATTGGCAATGGCGAAAACAATTAATGTCGCCACGGCAATCGCAATCCAGCCATCCGGCGTAACCCTGCTGTTGCGATACAGTGCATAACCGCAACGCGTGCAGCTGGCAAGCGCGCCAGGCTCTATCGGCACCCTCTCGTGCAGGGTCGCGCAATGCCGACAAGCAACAAGAGGGCTATCCGCCATCAGGGCCTAATCAACGAGCTCGGGTTCCGGATGCGAAGGCGAGGAATGGCGGGTGCTACCTGGCTTGCCCGGTTTTTCCGAGAACACCAGTTGCACCTTTCCGTCCTTGTCCAGATCGACCTCGACATGCCCGCCATCGACCAGTCGCCCGAACAGCAACTCGTCGGCCAAGGCGCGCCGTATGGTGTCCTGGATAAGCCGTTGCATAGGACGGGCACCCATGGCCGGATCGAAGCCCTCTTTTGCCAAATGGTCGCGCAGCGCCTGCGAGAACACTGCCTCGACCCGCTTCTCGTGCAACTGGTCTTCAAGCTGCATAAGGAACTTATCGACCACGCGCAATATGACGTCGCGCGATAGCGGCGTAAAGCCGATGATGGCATCAAGCCGATTACGAAACTCGGGCGTGAACAGCCGCTTGATATCGGCCATTTCGTCACCCGTTGTGGCCGGCGCCGCAAAGCCGATAGTGGTGCGATTAAGTGTTTCTGCACCGGCATTCGTGGTCATGACCAGGATGACGTTGCGAAAGTCGGACTTACGCCCGTTGTTGTCGGTCAGCGTGCCGTGGTCCATGACCTGCAGCAAGATGTTGTAGACATCGGGATGGGCTTTTTCGATTTCATCGAGCAGCAACACGCAATGCGGCTGCTTGCTGATGGCCTCGGTAAGCAGACCGCCCTGATCGAAACCGACATAGCCCGGAGGCGCGCCGATAAGACGCGAAACTGTATGGCGTTCCATGTATTCCGACATATCGAACCGCAGCAGCTCGATGCCCAGCACAAATGCCAACTGGCGCGCGACTTCGGTCTTGCCCACTCCGGTGGGCCCCGAAAAAAGGAAGGAACCAATCGGCTTGTCGGGACGACCCAGGCCCGAACGGGCCATTTTTATGGCTGCGGCAAGAGCCTCGATGGATGGATCCTGGCCGAACACCACGGTTTTCAGGTCGCGTTCGAGCGTGGCAAGCTTGTTGCGATCATCGTTGGAAACGCTTTGCGGCGGTATGCGGGCGATCTTGGCCACCGTGGCCTGGACCTCAGCCTTGCCGATGATTTTCTTTTGACGCGAGCGCGGCAGCAGACGCTGTGCGGCACCGGCTTCGTCGATGACGTCGATAGCCTTATCCGGCAGAAAGCGGTCGTTGATGTGGCGCGCCGACAGCTCGGCGGCGG
>DATCYE010000103.1:0-5489 GCA_036570485.1 Pusillimonas sp.
GAAGCAGCTTCATGATCTCCGCGCCCAACCAAGAGGCTTTCAAACAAGCCATGCGACGACTTGCGGCAACGGTCACTATTGTTGCCACGGGCCAGGCACCGCACCGCAGCGGGCTCACCGCGACAGCAGTCTGCTCTCTGACCGCTAACCCGCCTCAAGTCATCGCCTGCCTGAATGCCTCGTCATCCACATGCGCCCACATTCGGGAAACAGGCGTTTTCTCGGTTAATATCCTGCCCAACCGGCATCAGGCAATTGCCGAGTGCTTCTCGGGAACGGGCAACTTTGTGGGTGAACAGCGCTTTAAAACCGGCGATTGGATCCAGGCCCCTCCGGGCATACCTATTCTTGCCGATGCGGTGGCCGCCCTTACGTGCGAACTACGGCATGCCTGGGAAATCGATACACATGTAATACTGATTGGCGCGGTGAACAGCCTGCGAGTCGCCAGCGAAGAAGCGCCACTGGTGTACCGCAACGGACACTTCGGGACATGGACCAATCTGGTGGCTTGCGGCGTGCGGAATTCACTCGAACACGCCAGCCAGGTGCGATAAGCCGGTTTACCGATCGAACCGCTACAGCTCCCCGTATGAGTGCAGGCCCGCAAGGAACATGTTTACGCCAAGAAACGCGAAGCTTGTTACCAGCAAACCGCCAAGCGCCCAGTATGCCGCCATGCTGCCGCGCAACCCTTTCATCAGCCTCATGTGCAGCCAGGCCGCATAATTCAGCCAGACAATAAGCGCCCAGGTTTCCTTGGGATCCCACTGCCAGTATGTGCCCCAGGCATCGGCCGCCCACAGCGCGCCCAGGATCGTCGCCACGGTAAAGAAGGCAAAGCCCACGGCTATGGCCCGATACATGATGTCGTCGAGTACTTCCAGCGACGGCAGCTTGTTGGCGATAGGACGGCGCAAGGCCAGAATGCCGGCCACGATAATGGCGCCTATGCCGAAATACAGCATCCACACTATCGACAGCTCTTTTGTGCCGAACACGAACGGCTCGGCGCACAATACGGCACCCAGCACAAACAGCGGAATCAGCTTGGCCCGGGACGTGGTTTGCCCATGTTCTTTGACCAGGTACGCGAACCCCACCATGGCAGCCAGCGAAAACGTACCGTAGCCGATGAAATTGGCGGGAACGTGCAGTTTCATCCACCAGCTCTTAAGCGCGGGCACCAATGGCTGGATCTGGAAAGCATCCCGCGTGAACGAATACCACAGCAGGAATATAACGGCCGAACTGATGACCATCAGTACGAACCCGCCCAGCGCACGCGTGGCGTAGCGGCGCTCGTAGTACAGATAAAACAGCGCGGTAATCAATGAGAACAGAACGAATACTTCGTACAGGTTGCTGACCGGTATATGCCCGATGTCGGGGCCGAGCAAATGGCCTTCGCGCCAGCGCACCAGCAGCCCGGTGACGCCAAAGAAAACCGCGCCCCATGTGCATACCGTGCCCAGCCACGCCGCCGTATTGCTGAAGATGCCAATCCAGTAGCACACTGTCGCCAGCACAAACAACGAGCACATCCAGAGGATCGCCGACTGCGAGGAAAACAGGTATTTCAGGAAAAAGACGCTATTGGCCCGCGACAAATCGCCCTGCCCCAGCCCGCCGCCATTGCTATAGAGCCAGATCGCAAACAGCGCCGCGGCGCCGCTGGCGATCATCAGAAGGCGGATCGGCCGCCACAGCCAGGCCAGCCAGCTAAATGCCAGCACAGCCCCAACCAGAATGAGCTTGCCGTAGTAGCTCATGCCGGTGCCGAACTGAAGCATCGCATACGCCGCGCCCGCGGCCAGCACCAGGAAGAAGAGGATATCGGTCCAATCGGGCTTGCCGCGATGACCGCGCGAGTCGCCGCTGGCGGACATCGCCTCGTCCCACATGGGTAAAAGCCCTGGCTTGATAAGTGTATCGGACATAATGAAACCTCGTTACGTGGAAAGGCGTTTGACAGCCTCTTTGAAGTGCTCGAACTCGTGTTGAAAATCGATATTTCGACGCTGCGACGTCATGGCCGCCCGCAACAGACTGCCATGTCCGTCAGGTTTGACCCAAACCCAGATGCGGCGTTCCCGAACAAAGAACATCGAGAACACGCCCAGCACCAATAGTATGGCGCCCAGATAAACGACTTTCGTGCCGGGGCTGCGCGCCACCTGGAATACGCTCGCCTGCACCTGGTCGAAGCTTTTCAGAGACATGAATACCGGTGCCGGATAATCAGGCAGATTGGCCAGGGCCAGCAATGCGGTCTGGATCCATTTTTCGGCCTTCAGCCCGGCCGGGCCGCGATAATCGACAGGCGGGAGGCCCGACTTGGCACGTTCAATATCGCGCAATTCGGTCAGGGTCAACTGGATCATGGGAACGGCAAAACCCATGATTTTTTCGCGCTCCTGTTTGGGCGCGCGTTTTACGATGCCATTAAACCCGGCTTTGGCGAAGGTTTCAAGCGCCCCCTGCGCCGCCTTGTCGAGCAGCGGCTCTTGAATTCTGGCGGTTGCGTTCTTGGCCGCGAAACGGCCCGCCGCTTCGGCGCGCATGACCGGGTTGTGAAGCGCGGCCCGCAGCTTCATGAATTCGGCCACCGAATTGTTGTCGTCGGCGGGAATACGCAGATAGCGGTAATTCTGGTCGGCCGATTCGCGCACCCCGGCAAGGAACACCGAAACTCCGTCAAGCGTCATGGGCAACATATAGTTGTTGAACTCGTGCGCCTGGCCATCGCTGCCAATGACGCGATACTGCACGCTGGGGCCAACGTTGCGCAGGTTTTCGTTTTTGGCTCCGGCCGCGCTGCCCGTAACGGCGGCCACCTCCGCCAGGAACGGCTTGGGCTGCGGCGGCTTGCCGCTGGCCATGTTCTCGACGTTGATGGTGCGCAAGCCCGATAGATCGACGTCGATACGCTGGGCCTCGGGCCCGCCGCCCATGGCAACCTCGGTTGTCTTGCCCACCGTGCCCTTGATGTCGAAAGGCTGGCTGGCGGAACCCACCAGCGGATAGCCGACCAGTTGCAGCTTGCTGCCCCCGTCGTCAAAGCTGGATTGGTAGACGGTAATGCCTTTGTAGCGCAAAGGCTCGTTGACTTCGATTGTCTGGTCGAACGACTTGCCCGTGGAAGGATCGATTACCTGGACATCGCTTTTGAAACTGCTGGGCATGCCGGTGGAATAATACTTGACGTAAAAACGCTTGAGCCGGACGATGAACGGCAGCGGTTGAACCAACACGCCATTATCGATGCTGACTATGCCATTGCTGCTTTGGCCCCCTTCGGGCACAAGCATATTGGCGCGAAAACTAAGGTTACCCGCCGAAAGCCGGCCCGAATCGGGAACCTCGGAGATCAGCATGTTTTGCACAATGGGCTGCTTGAGCCCCAGCCAGATCTGCACCCTGATCGGCATCTGGCTATCGAGCAAACCGCCCAGCAAGACAATGACGATGGCAGCATGGGTAAAGATATAGCCCAGCCGATTGAAACTTCCTTTTTTAGCCGCGATCAGTGTGCTGTCGCCGTCCTGGCGCAATTTATACTTATAGCCCTGCTGGCGCAGCCACTGCTGAATGCGCGACAGGCTTTCAGCCGCCTCGTTCTCCGAGGAAGATTCCACACGATGATGAAACGCGCGGATGCTGCTGGCCCGGATATATTCACGGAACGAACGCGCATCGCGCACCATCTTGGGTGTATTGCGAATCAGGCAGATGGTGGTGGACACGACCAGAAAGGTCATGATCAGCAGGAACCACCAACTGTTATAAATATGCCATAACGAAAATTTGTCAAACACCGTAAACCAGAACGGCCCGAACTGATCGACATAGACGTTGGGGTCCTGGTTTTGCGTCAGGACCGTGCCGATCAGACTCGCGATACACACGAACATCAGCAAGCTGACGGCGAACCGCATCGAGCCCAGCAATTCGATGAAGTCCGCGGCGCGGCGGCGCGAGAAAGTCAATGGATTCAATTTAATTCACATTCGTAAAAAAGGGGAGACACTGCCCATGGCAGCCTCCCCCCTTCGTATTTCTGGCATGGCGACGCGAAAAAACTCGCGCCAGCGGCTACATCTTAGCGTAAGCCTGCTGCGTAATCGGCCACCGCCGCGATGTCCGCATCGGACAGGCGGTTGGCGATCTCCTGCATAATCTCGCTATTGGCTCGATCGCCGCTACGAAACAGGTTGAGCTGTTCGGCCAGGTAACCAGGGTGCTGCCCCGCCAGGCGCGGGAACTCGCCCGGCAGGCCGGCGCCGTTGGCCGAGTGGCAACTGGCACAGGCCGGAACGTGGCGCTCGGGCAAGCCGCCACGCCAAATGCGCTGGCCAAGCGCAACCGTTGCTTTGTTGGTAGCCGTGCCGGCCTTGGACCAGTCGAGGGGCTGCTGCGCCAGGTAATACGCCACGTTCTTGATGTCGTCGGCGGTAAGGGCTGTGGCGAAACTGGTCATGACCGTGTTCGCGCCGTCTTTGCCGCGACGCAATGGGGGAGCCTTGCCGTCTTTCGAACGAAACGTTAGCAGTTGCCTGACCAGGTATTCGTGCGGTTGCGCGGCCAGATTGGGATTGGCGGGAATGGTGCTGTTGCCCGCGGCGCCATGACAGGTTACACAGGCGACGATCCCTCTGGCCGGATCGCCCTTGGTGAACAATTGTTCGCCTTTGGCGGCATCGGGTTTTGGAACCGCCACTTCAGCCGCGAAGCTGACGGACACTAAGGAAAAACCCAGCACGACACTGCTGGCAAGCATTATTCTGGAAAGCACACGCTTCATGAAAACCTCGACGACCGCGATTCGAGCCAGGCGCCTGCATCATTCCAGGCGCCATCCGACATGCCACCGCCTTGCGAAAAGGGCTTCGAAAGACAATGACGCAACTGTTTCAAACACAGAATTATACAATAGCGGACAAATCAAACCCTATCAGGCTACTCTGTGTCCATATTGCATCGCGCCACATTCTCGATTTCGGCTGCCCGACTCGATCAGCTTCCTCCCCCGACGACGACCGAAGTCTGTTTTGCGGGACGCTCCAACTCGGGCAAATCGTCGGCCATCAATGTCCTGACGAATCAACGGCGCCTGGCGTTTTCCAGCAAGACTCCCGGACGTACACGCCTGATCAACCTGTTCGGCATCCCCGATCCGCTCGAACCCGGCGCCTCGCTGGGTTTCCTGGTCGATCTGCCCGGCTACGGCTATGCCTCGGCCGGCAGGGAAACGCGCGAACAGTGGGCCGACGTGCTGGGCGGCTATCTACGCGAACGCGGCTCGCTTGCCGGCATTGTCCTGCTGATCGATATCCGGCGCGGCGTCACCGACCTGGACCGGCGTCTCGCCGACTGGATCGCGCCAACCCGCAAACCCGTAATGGCCCTGCTGACCAAGGCCGACAAACTGCCCTACGGCCAACGGCGCCAGGCCGTCTTTGCCGCGCGCAAGCAACTGGCCGACATCG
>DATCYE010000104.1:0-4983 GCA_036570485.1 Pusillimonas sp.
TCCGCCTTGATGACGTCGACCGGCCCCTACCATCAATATTCGCATCTCCTGGCCGAACTGGCCCTGTCGCTGCCCGACGGCAAGCGGCCCGAATGGCTCAAGCGCGCCATTGACCTGGACAAGCTGGGCAACCTGGTGCACCTACCGGACGCCAAGGACGGAGAGCAAAAAACCGCGGGGGGTTCCACACTGAGTACGCTGCAGAACCTGCAAGTCGTACAGAATTTTGGAGGGGACGTGATCAAGGCCCTTCCCAAGGACAACGCCATCCGGCAAGGCTTCACCAGCCTGGGCTCGGATCAGCAGGCACTGGCGCTGATGCAGAACTACCTGAAGGGTGTACGCGCAACGGCCCAGCCGCTGCAGCAGGGGGTGGGCACCGCCATGGCCACCGCGGTACAGATATGGTCGTTCGGCCACGATCCGAAAGTCAAGAACGTGCCGCTGATCGACGCGCACACGTCACTGGATCAACTGCGCAAGTCGTACGGCACGCCTTCCGACCCCAGGACGACCATCGTCTGGCAACTGATGGCGGGCCCCCTGGATTTCACCCTGGATTATGCCGCGCGCAGCGCCGCATGCAGCCTGCAGGGCACTTGGGAGGCAAACGTGCTGGGTACGGTGAAAGGCCTGACGGACAAACAGTTGGCCAATACGCTGCTGTTTGGCGAACGAGGCCAGGTCAACACCTTCCTGGACGGCGACGTGAAGCATTTCGTGTCCCGCGATGGCACGCGCTACCTGGCAAGAGAGGCTTTGGGCGATACCGTGCCGTTCAGTGGCCAGTTCTATGCATTTGCCAGCCTTGCGCAGTTGCGCAAGGCAGCGGTGGCCGGGCAGCAGCTTACGGACCAGCGCACGCAGCAAGCCAACACGGCCCTGAAAGACCAGGCCAAGCAACTGGACGACAAGATAGCCAAACTACAGGAGGTAAAAGGCAACGTCACCTTGAGCACGCAGCCGCCTCAAACCAACACCGGGGCGCGCTTGCGGCCTGAAAGCATCACGCTGACCCTGCAATGCGCCAGCGGGCCCGTTACGCTGGAGAATCTGAATTTCGCCAACAGCCAAGTGTTTCCGTGGTCGATGTCCAGTTGCGCGGATACCGAATTGACCATCCGCTACCCGGGCTTCGAATTACAGCAACAATGGAGCGGCGCCGAAGGCTTCATCAACTTCCTGAAAGCCTATGCAAGCGGCGAACATCGCTACACGCCGGCTGACTTCCCCAGCCAGGCCGACGCCCTGAAGCAGGCCGGCATCGAATGGCTGGACGTCACCTATCGCCAGCAAGGCCAGGCGGCCGTTCTGAAATCGTTTGCCGAAGCCGACAAGCTCAACACCCAGGCTAAAGAGGTCAAGGCCAAGCTCGACGCCATGCAGCAGGCAGCGGCGAGTGCGCCTGAAACTCAGAGCACGGCGGGACCGCTGGGCCTGCCAAGCCGAATTGTGACAACATGCATGGGGCCGGCCACTAGTATCGGTCAGTTCATCGAATCCGCTCCCGATACGCCGAAGGCGGACGCGACACCCTCCGGGAAACAGGCGAAGCCATCCACGACGCTGAAGGCGGCAACAGCGGCGACGGCCGCTATTGCCGCCCCACATGCGGCCAAGAAGCGTTCATCCAAAAGCAAGGACGTATCCCAGGACGAAGCCGGCGCTTATGCGGTGCAGGTGGGTATTTTCGCTCACCCCGACAAGGTGCGCGAAGCATTGAAGAAAGCGGACTACACCATCAAAGACAGCGCCATTACACTCAATGGTCGCCAATATCGGAATATTCGCGTCGAGGGTTATGACAGCAAGCAAGCGGCCCAGAGCGCGGCGGAACAGATCAGCAAGCTACTGCATTTGAAGCCCTTTGTGGTTCGCCTGCAGCAATGAACGCTAATGGGAAAAAGCAGCGGATTGCCCGCCTATGAAAAACGCTAAGGCTTGGCCGCTTCGTCTTTGGCGATATCGGATTTCCGCCATCCCAGTGTCGCCCCTCGCGAAAAAGCGGCGTAGACCGCCGCGTTGCGGTTGTGTACCGCCAGGCGCTGATACAGTGTTTCCGTGTGCGCCTTGGCCGTCGCCACCGAAATCCGCAGTTCGCGACTGACGCTTTTTATCGGATAGCCTCGGGCCAGCAGGGCCAGCACTTCATATTGTCGAGGCGTCAGACTGAGCATTGCCGCTTCGTTGGCGATCAAGGTGGGAGACAGGGGCTGGGGCTCGCCCGGTCCCATCGGCGAGGCATGCGCTCCTTGGGAGGCACCCGTTGGTAACCGGCCTTGCGAGGCTCGCGGCACCAGCAGATTGACCGGTTGCGCATCATCGATGTCGGGAGCCGTCGGCGGGGAAGACTGCTTGTCGTACCAACGCCGACGCGGCGCGGCGTCGGGCTGGCGGGAATCCTCGCTGTCGTTTTTTTGCCCCGGCCTGTGTGACGGATCGGGGGCCGGGAAGCAGTTCCCGCCAGCCAGAACCAGCATAATGGCTGCAGAGAGGACTTCCGGCGAGGAGTATTTGGAAATATAGCCCGCCAGAACCGACGGGAGATTGAGCAGAGAATACGTGAGCGTTGGAGTATCCGACAACAGGATGATGCGCTTGGGGCTGTATCCGCGCTGCGCCGCGGCGACAAGCTCGAGCATGCGTTCGTAGACATCCGGCACGGACAGCAGCATCAGATCTACGCCGCCCTGGCCCGGCACACTCTTGAATAACTGGGCATACCCAATGCCGTCAAGCGTAATGTCGCATGGCATCTTTTCCAGCAACTGCAATATCCCCAAGCGAAGGAGCGCATTCGGCTCAACGGCAATCACTGTAGCCATGATTCCTTCCTTTTAAATGAAATACCACATTACTGAAGTATATCTTGCGGAAGCGGACTAATGATTGTATTTGGTTACTATTATCAAATGACTTCGCTGATGAAGACTGGCTCTTTCGCGAATTATGAAAATACGATAGGACGCCAAACCCGCGTTACTTTCCCGCCGTTCATAGGCGGCACGACAGCCACCCACCACGAACACCAGCGGTGGCATGGCGCCCTTTGCCACGACCTCTTGCAATGTTTGCGCCGTCGCCGCGTCATGTACTGGCGATCCCGGCTTGAATAAACCGAGTTGCTGTCACAAATTGAAGCGGCCGGTGCCGGTTAGCTCTTCACCCGGTTGATGACCAGTCCAAGCGTGACAAGGCTCGCGGATACGAAGCGCCACACGCCGAAACCTTCCCTCAGCACAAAGGTGGAAATCAACGCGGCGAAGAGAACGCTTGTCTCTCTCAAGGCCGAGACCATGCCCATTGGCGCGACAGTCAGAGCCCAGACAATGATCCAATAAGCGCCGATTTGCATTGCGCCTCCAGCGATCCCAACCGTCATGTTGGACTTCGCAACACGCCACATCTCGCGTTTTTTCCACAAAAGGGCGATGAGAAACGTCAGCACTCCATCGCCGATAGTCAGCCACACCGCGAACCCCAAGGCGGACCCCGCACGACGAGCACCCAATCCATCGGTGACAGTATAGGACGCTATACAAATTCCTGTCGCCAAGGCATAGAATACCGCGCGACGATTAAGCCGAGTGGCGTTGGCGCCCTTGTCGAAAGTGAGTGCCATTACGCCGACTGCGAGACAAAATATGCCGATGGCCGTCATTGGGCCAACCTGTTCGCCGGCCAGCAGTAACGCCCCTACGGTCACAAGAATTGGCGCTGAACCTCGTGCAATCGGGTAGACCTGCCCAAGATCTCCGTGGTCGTAAGCGACGGGCAGGAAAAAGTGATAGCCCGTGTGGATCAGTATTGTGAGGATCAGAAGCGGGAAGCTGCTTGCGTCCGGACTCGCGACGAAAGGAAGCGCCGTCAGGGATAAAAGGCTCCCTGCGAAAGTCACAATCGCCATGACCGCAACCCGATCTCCGTTAATCTTGATCAACGTGTTCCAGCCAGCGTGCAGTGCGGCTGCCACCAGAATCAGCACGGTTGTTTCAATGGTCATAACGGATAATTGTCCGGGCAATTGAAGTCGTAGCGGGTAGATTACCGCCAATCCAATGAAAACGGAATGGATAAGCGGCCTTTGAATCCCCCTGGGCGTGAGCAGGTCAAGGTGGTGGTCATGGGCCTGTCCGAGGCGAAACGCGCCAAGAGGCCGTCGCCCAGATTTCTGGCGTTGATCGAGCAGTTTGCCCGCAGTCCGGCCGGGGCGTTGGCCAATACGCTAACATCGTGGCTGCCCGATCTTGATTGATGCACTGGCCATAGGCCCAGCGGGCTTACACAGCTTTTTGACCGTGGGCACATTGGCCTTTTCGCCGTCAGAGGTCAGGGGTCGGGTGAGTACGATGCACGTTAACCAATGCCCCCCTCCACCAGTTAGCAAGCCATCCAAAATGAACACTTCATACTTTTGCATGGGGTTGTTATTCATGGCCGCCCCCTTGCAATAAATACAGGGCCACGCCGCGATGCTCGAAGCCGTCTCTGTCCCATAGGCTTATGCGGTCGGTCTTAATTTGGTGCCCCATTTGCCGCAACTCTTTAATGCGTGCCGATACCTGATAAATGCCAGCCTGCCGCAGTTCTTCGGTGTTGTGGGGGCGGATAGCCAGCAGGGCCAATATGCGGGCTTGTTGCGCCGCCGTTGCTGTGCTTTTAGAATTGAAGCCGCGCCGCCCAGCGTAAGCTCCCGTCGGAGGGCTTTTTCGTTTCTGCATGGTCAACCCTCCGCGTTCGCTTCTTGCCACCCTTGCAGGTCAGCCATCCATTCATGAACAGCCGAAAGCCGCCAGCGTGTGCAACGTGCGGATAGTTTTATGGGGGCGGGAAATTTACCGGCCTGTACTAACTTCCAGGACCAGGAACGCGAAACGCTCAGCAGGTGAGCTACTTCTTTGTCAGTAATTAGCCGGGCGTCGGCTGTTGTGGTGTGCTGTGTCACGGTGTACCCCATCGGAAATGAAAGTACACACAGCTTAT
>DATCYE010000105.1:0-6048 GCA_036570485.1 Pusillimonas sp.
CCCGCTTGTGGGCACGCGCAGCCAGCGCGCCTATGGCCATGATCAGAACAACGCTGACAACGGCGCAACCAATCAGGAAAGGAACGGAAAGGTCGAAGCCTGGAATGCCCGTGTCGGTCAGGAACAAGCCACCCAGCACGAATGCAATGACTCCCCCTATTCCCAGGGCACCGAAAGCGGGCAGGAAGGCCTCGGCGATCATCATGGCGGTACCGGCCGCTATCAAGCCCACGCCGGCCCAGTTAACCGGCAGCATCTGAAATGCATACAGACCCAGCAACACACAGATAAGGCCCGCCACACCAGGCAGGGCCGCGCCCGGACTGGTGAGTTCGAAGAACAGGCCGTAAATACCCACCATCATCAGTATCAACGCGACTTGCGGATTGGCTATCAGCTCCAGGACACGGTTGCGCCAGCCAGGCACTACCCGTTCTATGCGCGCGTTCGCGGTCGATAAGGTGACAATTGCTCCGCTGTCCAGCTTGACCTGTCGACCATCGATACGGCCCAGCAGATCTTGGACATTGCTTGCTATCAGGTCAATGACGCCGGCCTTCAAGGCCTCCGGCGCGGACAGGCTGTGCGCTTTCAGCACAGCCTGCTCGGCAAAATCGGCATTGCGCCCGCGCAACTGCGCCAGGCTGCGTATATAAGCGGCTGCATCGTTGGCTGCCTTGTGCGCCAGAGTGTCGCCATCGCTTTTTTTACTTTTGTCGCCGCCTGCGTCCGGCTCGCCCGCAGGCCCAGTCCCGCCTATGGATACCGGCGTGGCGGCACCCAGATTACTGGCCGGCGTCATGGCCGCGATATGACTGGCATACAGTATGAAAGTACCCGCGCTGGCGGCACGCGCGCCGCCAGGGCTGACGAAGCTGGCCACCGGTATGGGCGATGCCAGTATCTGCCGGACGATGGAACGCATGGAGGTGTCCAGGCCGCCCGGGGTATCCAGCTCTATGACCGCCAGCATGGCGCCGTCATCGGCCGCCTGCTTCAGGCCTCGGGTAATGAAGTCGGATGTGGCCGGGCTGATGATGCCGTCGACCTGCAAGACGACGACAGTGGGATTGGCCGCAAGAGCCGGTGCCGGCCATGGGTAAAGACATGCCCAAAGCCCCAGCAATACACTGCAAGCAAACCATCGTAGTCGTGCCCTGTTCATGTCGGCCTCCCGGTGTGCTGCCTCGGCGAGCGTTTCCATGCCTGACCAAAGCCGGCGCACAGGTTCAGTATAGTCGGTTAATTTCCGCAGCCAGTATCAGCGCATGGTTATGATCCGGGTCTTTGGCGGCGTAGACCAGAGTGATCAATTGGCCGTCGGCCGCCTGAATGAGTTTGCGCATGCGGGCCAGCTGTTCGGGGTCGCGCAACTCGGTCCGGTAGCTGTCGCTGAACTGTTCCCAGTTCTCGACTTTGTGGCCGAACCATGTGCGTAGCGGCGGGCTGGGCGCCAGGTCTTTATTCCATTCGTCAAACTTCAAGTCTTGCTTGGATACCCCGCGTGGCCACAGTCTGTCGACAAAGACCCGATAGCCATCGCCATCGGCCGCCGCCTCGTAGGCCCGCTTTATCTGTACATGCTTTTTCATGGTTTTACGCGCCTCCTTAACCGGAATGCGTCATGTCTATAGGCCGAATCCATGCATCGTACTGTTCGGCATTGACGTGGCCCAATGCCAATGCCGCCGCGCGTAAGGTGGTCTTTTCCTTCTGAGCTTTCTTGGCAATGGCGGCCGCCTTGTCATAACCAATATGGCGATTAAGCGCGGTGACCAGCATCAGGTTTTTTTCCAGGTTCTCGGCAATGCGCTCACGGCTGGGTTCGATACCGACAGCGCAATGATCGTTGAAGGCCTGGCATGCGTCGCTAAGCAACTGTATGCTTTCCAGCACGTTATGCACCATAACGGGCTTGTAGACATTGAGCTGGAAATTGCCCTGGCTGCCGGCAAAAGCCACAGCGGCGTCGTTGCCGAACACCTGTACGCACACCATGGTCATGGCTTCGCACTGGGTGGGGTTGACCTTGCCCGGCATAATGGACGAGCCCGGTTCGTTGTCGGGTATGATCAGTTCGCCGATGCCGCAGCGCGGGCCGCTGGCCAGCCAGCGTACATCGTTGGCTATTTTCATCAGCGCGCCCGCCAGGGTGCGCAACGATGCCGACAGGTTGACCAAAGCATCGTGCGCCGATAAGGCAAAGAATTTGTTCTCGGCGCTGCGAAACGGCAAACCGGTGATGTCGGCGATATGCCGAGCCGCAACTTCTCCGAAACGGAGATGTGCGTTCAAGCCGGTGCCGACCGCCGTGCCGCCGATTGCCAGATCGTAAACGCCCGGCAAAGCCGACTGCACCGCATCCAACGCAAAATCGATTTGCGCCACCCACGCGCCTATTTCCTGGCCCAAGGTAATGGGCGTAGCGTCCTGCAAATGAGTGCGCCCTGTTTTGACCACATCGCTGTAGGCTTCGGCTTTTTCAGCCAGGGTGTTGCGCAAGGCGCCGACCGACGGAAATAGCCGCCGTGCCAGCTCCTGGGCCACCGCGATATGCATCGCCGTGGGGAAGGTGTCGTTGGACGATTGACCGCGATTGACGTGATCGTTCGGATGCACCGGCTGCTTGCTGCCGCGCACGCCGCCCGCCAACTCGATGGCTCGGTTGGAAATGACCTCGTTGGCATTCATGTTCGACTGCGTGCCCGACCCGGTCTGAAAAACGACCAGGGGGAACTCTTCATCGAGCTGGCCCTGTATGACTTCCTGGGCCGCTTGCCCGATCAGGCCGGCGATGTCTTGCGGGAGCTCGCCCAGTTCGGCATTGGCCTGCGCAGCGGCCTTCTTCAGTATGCCCAGGGCCGAAATAACGGGAGCCTGCCACTTGAATCTGGCCACGCCTATGGGGAAATTATGTATCGAACGCTGGGTCTGCGCGCCCCAATAACGGGATGCCGGAACCTCGACTTCGCCCATGGAATCGGTTTCGATGCGCGTCGCTGCCATAGTTGCTCCTGTAGTGTGAATAGCCTGGGCCTGTATCCAAACAGGCTTCTTACAGACTTCAACTATACGCCTGTGGCAAGCCGGCAAGTCGGCATAACACGGCTGCCATCATGGAGATACTTATGCCTGGAATCGATCCGACCAGGCTTTGGCCACGTCGAGCATGCGGTTGGCGAAGCCCCATTCGTTGTCGAACCACACGAACAGATTGGCAAAGCCGTCGCCGTTGGTGCGGGTCTGGCTGCCGTCGATGATGGCCGAATGCGGATTGTGATTGAAGTCGATCGATGCATGCGGATGGTTGGAATAGGCCAGAAGGCCGACATAGCGATTGGTCGACTCCATCAGCAAGGCGTTCAATTGCGGCACGGCGACATCGTTTTTCAGCTTCACCATCAGGTCTATGGCCGATACGTTCAGTATGGGTACGCGTATGGCTTTGGCCTGGACTTTGCCGGCCAGTTGCGGCAACAGGCGCTCCACCCCCTGGGCCAGGCCGGTTGCAACAGGAATAATGGATTGCATGGCCGAACGGGTGCGGCGCAAGTCGGAGTGATGGTAGCCATCTATCATGGGCTGGTCGTTCATGACCGAATGCAGCGTGGTCAGGAAGGCATGGTCAATGCCAAAGGCCTTATCCAACTCGGCCAGTACGGGCACGATGGCGTTGGTTGTGCACGAAGCATTGGACACCAGCGTTTCCCGTCCGGTCAGGCCGTCCTGATTGATGCCATAGACCACCGTGTAGTCTACGTCGCGCGCACTATTGGCCGGTTGCGACACCAGTACGCGGGGGCAGCCTGCATCAAGAAACTGCTGCAATTGCGCGCGCGATCCGTAGTGACCGGAACATTCAAGCAGTATGTCGATATTCAGTTTTTTCCAGTCGACTTCGTGGGGACTGCGTGCGTGGCTGACCTGAATGGCGTGGCCATTGATCACCAGACTATCCTGGGCCTGCTCTACCTTGCCGGGAAAAACGCCGTGTGTGGAGTCGAACTGAGACAAATACGCCATGGTCTCCAGGTCGGCCGGCTCGTTGATGGCAACGATCTGGAACGTATCGCGCAGGGGCGACTCGTAAAGGGCCCGCAATACACAGCGGCCTATGCGGCCATAACCGTTGATTGCCAGACGTAAAGGACGGCTCATGCAGGGCTCTCGAAATGAACAATGGGGAATGCCGTCACTTTACTACTTATGCAAGAAAAAGGCGGAAGCTGCAAAGCCCCCGCCTTCAAGAGATACGTAGGCGTCGACGTTGCAGGCCGCGCCCTTTCTTCTTTGCCTACATGGTCGGCATGATGAACTCGTTACCCTTGCTGATGTTTTCCGGCCAGCGCTGCATAATGGACTTCTGCTTGGTGTAGAAGCGCACGCCTTCTTCGCCGTAGGCATGAGTATCGCCGAACAAGCTGCGTTTCCAGCCGCCGAAGCCATGCCAGGACATGGGAACTGGAATGGGCACGTTAACACCCACCATGCCCACCTGTATGCGGCGCGCAAATTCGCGGGCCGCATGGCCATCGCTGGTAAAGCAAGACACGCCGTTGCCGAACTCATGACGATTGACCAGGTCGATGGCCGCGCCCAGATCGTCGACGTGCATGCAGGCCAGCACCGGACCAAAGATTTCTTCCCGATAGATTTTCATGTCGGGCGTGACGTTGTCGAACAGCGTTCCGCCCACATAGAATCCGTTTTCGTGGCCGGCCACCTTGTAGCCGCGGCCATCGACCAACAGCTCGGCGCCCTCTTGCACACCCAGCGCAATATAACTTTCTATACGCTGCAAGGCATCCTTGCTGACTACAGGGCCCATTTCGGCATCCAGCTGCATGCCATCCTTGATGTTCAGCGCCTTGGCTCGCTCCCGCAACACAGGCATGATTTTCTTGCCCACGTCGCCCACCATGACGGCAACGGAAATGGCCATGCAACGTTCGCCGGCCGAGCCGTAGGCAGCGCCCACCAATGCATCCACCGTGCGCTCGATGTCGGCGTCGGGCAAAATGACCATATGGTTTTTGGCTCCGCCCAAGGCCTGCACGCGCTTGCCGAAGTGCGCGCCGCGCTCGTAAATATATTGCGCAATAGGAGTCGAGCCAACAAAGCTAAGCGCCGCCACATCGGCATGCTCAAGCAAGGCGTCCACCACCACTTTGTCGCCTTGCAGTACGTTGAACACGCCATCGGGCAAACCGGCTTCCTGGAATAAGCGGGCCATAAGAAGCGCAACGCTGGGATCGCGTTCGCTGGGCTTCAGAATAAAGGTATTGCCGGCGGCTATTGCCACCGGAAACATCCAGCACGGCACCATGCAGGGAAAGTTGAACGGCGTAATGCCGGCCACGATGCCCAAGGGCTGGCGCATGGTCCAGTTATCGATGCCGTTGGCCACCTGCTCGGTGTAGTCGCCCTTGAGCAATTGCGGTATGCCGCAAGCGAACTCGATCACGTCGATGCCTCGCGCGACTTCGCCTTGCGCATCGGTGAACACCTTGCCGTGTTCGGCGGTGATCATGGCCGCCATCGCATCGGTGTTCTCGTTCATGAGGTTCAGGAATTTATGCATGATGCGCGCGCGGCGCACCGGGGGCGTATCGGCCCAGGCCTGCGCTGCCGCCTTGGCCGCCCCAACCGCCGCATTCACGTCTTCGACGGTCGATAGCACCACCTGACGGGCAACCGCGCCGGTGGAAGGATTGAACACATCTTGCTTGCGCCCGCCGCTACTGGGAAGCAGCCGGCCGCCAATGAAATTAACCACATCGTTTTTATCTGTGTAAGCGGCTTGCGAGTTGATGGCAGCATGGCTGTTCTGGTCTTTCACTGTGCTCTCCTTGACGAGAATGGGAATGAAAAAAGTATAGGCAGCGCGCAGCCCGGCCACAAGGGCATAATGCTGGATTCATTGTTTAATTTATTAGACAATGCTTAGGCTGGCAACAAGGAGAAAGCGGTGAAGGAGCACCAAAAAGAGTTAATGTGGTCGCACATATACTGGTTGGGCGTATTAGGCGACGCAGGCAGCTATACCAG
>DATCYE010000106.1:0-1820 GCA_036570485.1 Pusillimonas sp.
ATACCCAGGTTATTGAAGCGGCGCTGGCCGCCCGTCAAGAGTCGCACGGCAACGACTTCCTGCCACTGCATTTACATAAAGTGGCGGTCATCGGCTGCGTATTTCGTGACGACCAGGGCTTTCGTGTCAAGACCCTGGGCAATGCCGACGACCCTGAAGCGGTATTGCTGGCTGGTTTCTTCAAGACTATAGAACGCTATACGCCCCGCCTGGTTAGTTGGAACGGTTCGGGTTTCGATCTGCCCGTCTTGCACTATCGCAGCCTGATCCATGGGGTTCCTGCTCCACGCTATTGGGATACCGGCGAAGACGACCGCGATTTCAAATACAACAACTACATCAGCCGTTACCATAACCGCCACATCGATCTGATGGATCTGCTGGCCAAGTACAACGGACGCGCCAATGCGCCACTGGACGATCTTGCAAAGCTTTGCGGTTTTCCGGGCAAGCTGGGCATGGATGGCAGTCAGGTCTGGAAGGCGTGGTCGCAAGGCCAGGCCGGCGAGGTCCGCGCTTATTGCGAAACCGATGTGGTCAATACCTGGCTGGTGTATTGCCGTTTCCGTTTCCTGCGCGGCGAGTTGGATCGCATTGCCTACGATGCCGAAGTTCAATTGGTGCGCGATACCTTGCAGGCCAGTTCCGATGCCCATTGGAAGGAATATATGGCCGTCTGGGACGCTACGCCGCAATAAGACCGGTCTTTGAAACCCACTGAAAGATTCCAGCATGCGCTGAAACAGGGTTGAAATTACTTCGGCTGCACAATGAAGGCTCCTAATGTTTAAAAGGAATCTTCCTTCATGCAAACCTCGAAACTTTCCGTGTCTTTGAAGCTGGCCGCCGTGAGCGCCGCCCTGGCGGTTTGCGGTGCATCTTACGCTGCTAGCACCACTACAGCCCCTGCGGGCGCCCCAGCCGCGCAGGAAAGCTCGACAGCAGCACCAGCCGTCCATCATATGCATAAAGACGGCGGGCATCATAAGCATATGCGCCGGCATGTTCGCGACACCGCCATGTGGGTGCCCGGCTATGGCCCTTTAAGCAAGAGTTTCGTGCAGTCGCTGGCCTTGAACGACAAGCAGACCGCCGCGCTTGACGCTGCGCAAGCAGGGCAGAAAGAAGCGCGCGCCGAGCGTCGCAATGCCCGGAAATCAGCCATGAAAGCCAGGGCTGAACAGGTCAAAGCAGGCAAGATCGATCCACGCCAGGCCTTGAAGCAAACCGAAGACGCGCAGGAACAAGCCCATGCGCAGCGTCGCAAGATCGACGAGAAATGGCTGGCCGTCTGGGATACGCTGGACACCTCGCAACAACAGAAAGTGGCAGCTCATTTCAGCGAGCGGGCTGAAAAATTCGCCAAACACGCCGAGCAGCGCAAGCAGCATCGCCAGCAATCGGCGCCGGCCGTCGAAAAGGCAGCTTCGTAAATCTGAGCGGTTTTTGGCTACTGGGGATTGGGTGCCGGGAGGGTGGGGGATCTCTCGGGCGATCCATCCTTTTCGTGGCCAGGACGCCCTGCCTGCATCCGGGTAAAATTCGGGCCTGCTTTCTTGGATTTCCGGATAATGACGCTTGAAGTATTTGATATAGAGTCCCTCGACCTTGAAGCCCGCGGCATTGCGCGCCGCGAGGGCAAGGTTGTGTTTGTCGACGGCGCCCTGCCGGGCGAAAAAGTGCTGGCGCGCATCGTGCGGCAAAAGCCAAGCTTCGATACCGCCAGGCTGGAACGGATAATCAAGCCATCCTCGCAGCGGGTGGAGCCCGCCTGTCCTTATTTCGGCGTATGCGGCGGTTGCGCCATGCAGCATCTGGAG
>DATCYE010000107.1:0-3338 GCA_036570485.1 Pusillimonas sp.
CACAAGACGGTCGAATATGCGGAGATCGGCCACTTTTACGATAGTGTCGATTACCAGCTTATGCTGGCCGATTTCAGCGGCCAGTTCCACGATCTGCGCCATGCATCGGGTTTCAAGCAATGCCTGGACCCCAAAAGCTATGTGGCTTCGCAGGCCTTGGCCGAACTGCTGCTGGAAAACGGATCGCTGGGCGTGGTGTACCCTAGCGTTCGGCAGGCTGACGGCGTTAACCTGGCCTGCTTTCGTCCCGCCCTGGTCAACAATGTGCGGCGCGATGCGGCTTACCGTTTGACCTGGTCGGGTTCGCCCGAACCGGCCGTCAAGATCCAACCCAAAAGCAAGAGTAAAAACAAATCAAGGCGTCCAGCCCGAGGCGGCGTCATTACGCAAAAAGAGAGGAGCTCATGAGTCTTTACGCACAGTTGCAGCAACGCGCCGCCAACAACCAACCCATACGGGTAGGCCTGATCGGCGCGGGAAAATTCGGGTCCATGTATCTGGCACAAATCCCGCGCACACCCGGAGTGCATCTGGTCGGCATCGCGGACCTTTCCCCGGACACGGCCCGCGCCAACCTGGCGCGCGTGGGCTGGAAGCCAGAACAGACAGCCGCCGCCACGGCCCAGGAAGCTCTGCGTACGGGCGCCACCTGGATCACCGACGACTGGACCGCCCTGGTCCGCCTGGCCGAGATCGACATCATCGTCGAATGCACCGGCAACCCCATCGCCGCGGTCGAGCACTGCCTGGCGGCCTTTGATCAGGGCAAGCATGTGGTCAACGTCACCGTCGAGGCGGACGCCTTCTGCGGTCCCTTGCTGGGGCGCAAGGCGGCACAGGCCGGCGTCGTCTATTCACTGGCTTTCGGCGACCAGCCCGCGCTTATTTGCGATCTGGTCGATTGGGCACGCACCTGCGGTTTTCCCGTTGTAGCGGCAGGACGAGGCCATAAATGGCTGCCGCATTTTTCCGAATCCACACCCGAAACCGTTTGGGGCAATTACGGCCTGACGCCCGAACAGGCCCAGCGCGGCGGACTGAACCCAAAGATGTTCAATAGCTTCCTGGACGGCTCCAAACCCTCCATAGAAAGCTCCGCCGTGGCCAATGCCACCGGCCTGGGCGTGCCATCGAACGGACTGCTTTATCCGCCGGCCAGCATCGAAGATATTCCCTACGTGACCCGGCCCGTTTCAGAAGGCGGCGTACTCGAGCGCAAAGGCATGGTCGAAGTCGTTTCTTCTCTTGAAGCCGATGGCCGCCGCATTCCTTACGACATACGCATGGGGGTATGGGTCACTGTAGAGGCCGAAACCGACTACATAAAAAACTGCTTCGAAGAATACAACGCCCATACCGATCCCAGCGGGCGTTACTTTACCTTGTACAAGCGCTGGCATCTTATCGGCCTGGAGGTCGGCATGTCGGTGGCGTCGGTGGCTTTGCGCGGCGAACCCACGGGCGTGGCCACTTGCTGGAATGCCGATGTCGTAGCCACCGCCAAGCGCGACTTGCAAGTCGGCGAAATGCTGGATGGCGAGGGCGGCTATACCGTATGGGGCAAGCTGTTGCCGGCATCCGCATCGCGCAAGCTGGGCGGCCTGCCTTTGGGGCTGGCGCACAACATCAAAGTCGTGCGTCCGATCAAGAAAGGGCAAAGCCTGGCCTGGGACGACGTCGCCATCGATACGGCTACAGCGGCCTACAAAATTCGTCGCGAAATGGAGACGCTTTTCGCCGCTGGCGCAGCCTGATCGTCTCCGGCGCCATGCCGCGTCGAGCCATCCGGCCAGACGCGGCATCCATCTCGTAAAAAAAGGAATAGAATCGCAAGAAAAATTTTCACTGGAAAATCTTGAAAGCGATTCACTGGCTGATGGCCTTATGCGGCGTGCTTGCCTTGGCGGGCGGCCCGACCGCAAGCTGGGCGGGCCCCGCGCTGTCCCAGTGCAACGGCATCAAGGATCTGGTTTTCGTACCCCATCAGGACGACGACCTGCTTTTCATGAATCCCGACATCGAATCGGCCATAGACGCCGGCGGCTGCGTCCAGGTGGTTTACCTGACGGCCAGCGAGCGGGGTGAAGGCGAGCCGTATATGCTGGGACGCGAGCGCGGTGTACGCGCCGCCTATGCCTATATGGCACAGGTCGCAGATCAATGGACGCAAGACAGCGTTGCCGTCGGAAAGCGCACTATCATCCGCTATACCTTGATTGCCAATCCTCGCATCCAATTGCTGCACATGCGCCTTAAGGATCCCTGGCTGGGCAAGGGCTGGGGTAGCCTGACACCCCTAAGTCAGGTTGAGTCAGTAGCAGGCACAACCGCGCAAACCCTGGGCGCATTCGCCTACAGCTATACACGCGACGACCTGCTGCAAACGATAGCCGGCATTATTCGCGCCTATGCGCCTTCCACTATCCGGCACATGGATGACACTGTGGCGGTGCCGTACACCGCCTTGTGCTGGCGTTGCGCCGGCCATGACCATCCCGATCACATCGCCAGTGCGCACCTGGTGCGCGATGCCCTGAAAACCTTTCCGGAAGGCCTCTTTGCCGAAGTGGCTTACGTCGACTATCCCAGTCAGGAGCGCGACGCCAATCTGTCCTCCAAAGAGATCGAAGACAAGACCGAGGCCTTCAGGCGCTATGCCTGGGACGATTACCGCTACTGCTCCGGTGCCGCTCAGTGCAAGGAGCCGGCTGGCCCGGCCGCGTCATGGGTTGGACGCAGCTATTACGTTTCGCGCCGCAGCGCACCGCCCGTATTGCTACCGGCTTCGGGCGGCGGCTATCTGCTGCTGGCCGTGGGCGAATCCAACCGGGCGGCCAACTTCTGGACCAGTACCCAGGGGCGCTGGGGCAGCCTGGGTGGCCGCACGTCGGATCCGATTACGGCATTCCAGTACCCGGACGGGGGCGCCGGCGTCGCCGCCAGAGATGCGAATGGGCGGGTGTGGATCCAACGGCAGGGCAATCACGGCAACTGGGAAGGCTGGCAAACCATCAAAGGCGCTCGTTTGAAGCGCCTGCCCACGCTCGCTGCGCAGCAAGCCGCAGCGGTGGGCCTGGGCAACGACGGCCTGTTCCACTTCAGCGCGTACAACACCGAACAGCAAAGCTGGCCGGCTTGGACCGCCATGCCGGCCTTGCCGCAGCCACGGCCGGTAGCGACCCTGGCCGTCAATGCGAACGGAGCATATGTGGTTTTTGCTTGTGATCAGGACGGTGCCATCTGGGCCAGCACGCAGACCAAGCCTGCTCAGGCAGCGGACTCCGGCTTGCCGACCTGGACTGCCTGGCAACGCATAGTGCAGGAAACCGGAATCCTGC
>DATCYE010000108.1:0-8118 GCA_036570485.1 Pusillimonas sp.
ACAGTGTAGTGCGGTTTGCTCGGCGGCAGGCGATTACCCCTGCTGGCCTTATTCTTGTTCCCGGTCTTGTTCGTCGCGGCGCAGCTTTGCCTTGCTGTGCAGCCAGCGCTCGACTGACGGAAAGACGAATTTGCTGACATCGCCGCCCAGAATGGCAATTTCCCGGACGATGGTGCCGGAAATAAACTGGTATTGGTCGGAGGGTGTCATGAACAGGGTTTCGACTTCGGGCAGCAGGTGACGGTTCATGCCGGCCATCTGGAATTCATATTCAAAGTCCGATACGGCGCGTAGGCCCCGAACAATGACGCGACCATTTTGTTCGCGTACGAAATCCTTAAGCAAGCCCGCAAAGCTCTTGACCTCGACGTTGGGGTAGTGGCCTAGCACTTCTTGTGCGATTTCAACCCGCTCGGCCACGGAAAAAAAAGGCTTCTTGGCCTGGCTGTGGGCCACGCCCACCACGACGTGATCAAACAGGCCGGCCGCGCGACGCACCAGGTCTTCGTGGCCGCGGGTCAGGGGGTCGAATGTTCCGGGGTAGATTGCGGTAATCATGCAAATTCCGAATTGTGAAAAAAGGCTATGTGCCAGAATGGCAAGACCGGGCAAAAGAGAGTCCGGTCGATTCAGTTTATGACGGGATTATTGTCTGTTTTTTGCATTGCAGCAAATCGAAGTAGATGAAAGTGCACATGGCCTGCGCGCGACTGACGCAGTATTTCGAAATTCGCAAGGGGCTGCAGCGCTGCTTCAGCCTCAATATACAGCAAGCCATCGGATCTGAGAACCGCCGGAAGCCGCGTCCAGAGGCGATCCAGCCATCCTTGGTCGAAAGGCGGATCCAGCATGATCAGGTCGAACGATGGGCCATCCAGGCGCTCCAGGACGTCAAGAGCGTTACCCGCGTGGATACGCACGTTTTCCGCCTTCAGGCGGGTTCTTAGGGTGCGCAGGGCGGCAACGGCCGCCGGATTGATTTCCACCATCTGCACATGGGCGACACCATGTGATGCCGCTTCAAAGCCCAGCGCCCCCGTGCCTGCAAACAAGTCCAGTACCCGTTTGTCCGCATAGTTACCGCCCCAGAAATGGCGCAGCCAGTTAAACAGCGTTTCGCGCACGCGATCAGGGGTGGGGCGCAGTCCGGCGGCGTCAACCACGGGAATGGGGGTCTTGCGGTAATCACCGCCTACAATACGTACTACATGCTTCTTCATGCGCGGTCAGGGATCGTTGGGTGTTGTCGGTTAAAACTATTCGGGTAGTGTAAAACGTATGTTCAGTATTTTTAAAAGAAAGAAGTCGGGACCCGCTGAAAGCAGCGAACAGGCTTCGACTCAGACCGAAGGTCAGGATGCCGACGCGGTGCGCGATACGCGCGAGAGCGAACCTTTGAGTCCTGTTCAGACGCTCCAAGACGATCCCTTGGCGGCTGTCGCGCCGCCGGTCGATGCTGCCCACGAGCAGCCCGCCGAAGTCATCGCGCCCGTGGAGCCTGCCGCTCCCGAGCCCGAAGCCGAACCCTCTTCAGAGCAAGAGGCCGAGCCGAAGCTTCAGTCTGAGCCTGCCGCCATACCGAAGCCCGCAACGGCTCCCGAGAAAGGATCCTGGCTGGCTCGCCTTAAAAAAGGCCTGTCGCGTACCGGGCAAAACATAGGCGGGCTTTTTGTCGGCGTCAAGGTCGATGAAGACTTGTTTGAAGAGCTGGAAGCCGCGCTTATCATGGCTGACGCGGGCATGGAGGCAACCCAGAAATTGCTGACGGCCTTGCGCGCTCGTGTGCGTAAAGAACGTCTGGACAACGCCGTGCAGGTCAAGGCAGCCCTGCGTGACATCCTGACCGAGCACCTGGCACCGCTTGAAAAGAAATTCCCGCTGGGGCAGGCCAAGCCCTTGGTCATGATGATCGCCGGCGTCAACGGCGCGGGCAAAACCACGTCCATAGGCAAGCTGGCCAATCATTTCCAGGCGCAGGGGGCCAAGGTCTTGCTGGCGGCCGGCGATACCTTTCGGGCGGCGGCGCGCGAGCAACTGATGGAGTGGGGCGCGCGCAATAATGTGACGGTCATTGCTCAGGATGGCGGCGATCCCGCAGCGGTCGCGTTTGACGCTGTCAACGCGGGTCGGGCGCGCGATGCCGACGTTGTCATGATAGACACGGCGGGACGTCTTCCGACCCAGTTGCATCTGATGGAAGAGCTGAAGAAAATCAAGCGGGTCATCGGCAAGGCCGATGGCGCCGCGCCCCACGAAGTGCTGCTGGTGGTCGACGGCAACACCGGCCAGAACGCCATTGCGCAGATACGCGCTTTCGACGCGGCCATAACGCTGACGGGTCTGGTCGTGACCAAGCTGGACGGTACGGCCAAGGGCGGAACGCTGGCGGCGGTTGCTGCGGGTAGTCAGGGCGTGCGGCCCGTGCCTGTCTACTGGATAGGCGTTGGCGAAGGCCTGAACGATTTGCAGCCTTTTGTAGCCAGCGAGTTTGCGGCGGCTTTGCTGGGCGATTAGCGGGTTTTCAGCGGGCCGGCCTTGACCAGTTGTCTGAAAGCGGCTTGCGCTTCTGTTTGTTTGTATTCCTGCGACGCTTTCAGCCAGCCTATCGCGAACAAGGCATTCGGCTGCACGGCGGCCACGTCCTGGTAGTGCGCTTGGGCCACATATAAATCGTTCAGCTCGCCCAGTTTTTCCTGTGCCAGCGCAAGGGCGTTGCGGATGGCAAGCAGGCGCTTTCCTTTTAGCAAACTGGATGAAAATTCCAGGCTGTAGCGCAAGCGCTTCACTTCTTTGCGCAAGTCGTGCTGCGCCTCTTGGGGCAATTGACGGAATTGTTCGCCGGAACTGCCAACCTGCTTCAACCATTTGTTCAGGCGTTTGCAAAGCTGTTTGCCGAGCGCGTCCGAACGCGTGGGCTCGGTGTCCGCGTCGTCGCTGGCCTCGCGCGCCAGCAGGCGTTCAAGCAAGTCCAGCAGAAAGGATTGGAACCCAGGGCTGGCCGCCAATGCACGCATATCGTTGATGCCGTTATCATGTGCCGCCCCGGTTTCGGATAGAGCAGGCATGCCGGCCTTAACCAGACGCGGTGCAATATGCAGATGGACGATGTCTTGGTCTCTTGTCTGGCCCAGCAGCGCAAAGTAGTGGCGCAGTTCGTCCAGCGGCAGCGCCGGATCCAATGCCACCCATTTGCCGAAGAATTTCCAGCATGAGCGCAGGCGTCGTATGCCGACGCGCAATTGATGCACGTAGCTAACGCGCATGTCCTGGTCGGCGCTGGCTGCATCTGCGCCGGCCAGGAAGGCGGCGTTGCGAACGATCTGGTTCAGGCAGTCGTTTGCGCATAGATCGTAGGCTTGCCGCACGCTGCTTGCAGGATCCAGTGTCACGGTTTCCGCTCGCCGTGCTTTCAACAATTGCGCTCGTACCGATTTCGGAAGCTGTTTAAGACCTTTGCTTGGGATCTCGTTGCGAAAGGCCCAAGCCGCCTGGGCCAGAGTGTCGCCGCGTTCGGCCTTGCTGCGAAGGTCGATGATCAAACCGTATTTTTTCAGCCAGTCATGGCCTAGCCTGAAAAGATTGGCGGTATCGCCCGATATCTGCTCAAGCTCCAGCTCGTGTATGGCAAGTTGCAGTCCGCCGGCTTTTATCCATCCTTGGTCGTAGGCAAACTCGACGATGCCTTGGCCGGTGTCGTGCTGACGCATCAGCCGGCTGACCCGGGTTTCGTAGCGCAGCACCAGCGATTCTTCCCATGGCGCCAGCAAGGACTCCAGAGGCGTGCCGCAATAGACCGATAAGTCCAGTTCGGGGCCGGGGCGTTGGTGGTTGGTTTCGATGCGCGAAAGCTCGTCGGGGCCGGGCGCCTTGACGGTTTGCACCCACTGATCGCCTTCCTGGCGAAGACGCAGCGCAATGCCGGCCTTGGCCAGGTCGCGGTTTTCGGTGTCGAAATAGCGGGCATTCAAGGCGAGCTCGGTGGCGCCCAGCTGCGTTAACGCTTTTTTCAGGCCAATACGGCTGGCTTCGGGCACGTAGAGTTTTAGTTCGCGCTCAAGCATCAGGGTTGCTCCGGACGGTAGCCTAGTTGTTGCGAGATATCGGCGGCGCATTGCAGCAGGGCCAGGGCAATCGGGCCTTCTTCGCTGGCGTCGAACAGCGAGCTGGGACCCAGGCTGGTAAGCGCCAGGGTGATATTGCCCGAATGGTCGAATACCGGTACCGACAGGGCATCGATGCCGGGCAGGGGATTGCCCAAGGCGCGCGCCATGCCGGCACGTCGGACTTCGTCAAGCATGGCTTGCAGCGCTTTCGGGTCGGGCAACAGCGGGCTGACGCTGGTCACGACCGCCTTGTCGCCGATTTCACGCTCTATGTAGTGCTGGGCGATTTTTGGCGGGAGCCAGGCGGCAAATACATGGCCGGTAGCGGTATGCAACATCGACATCACCGTGCCATTACGCATATTGACGTGCACGGGATAGCTGGCTTGCGAGATATGTATCATGGTTGGGCCGTGCGAGCCCAGCGCTGCAATAGCCAGGGTGTGTCCTATTTTGCCCGCCAGTTGGCTGGCATGAGGCAAGGCCACGCGCACGGGATCAAGTCGCTGCAGGCTTACCAGGCCCATCTGCAGGGCGAAGGGCCCCAGTTCGTATTGCCCTGTGGAGTCGTCTTGCTGGACCAGGCCCACGCGGGTAAAGCTGACCAGATAGGGGTGCGCCTTGGCCGAGGTCATGCCTGCGCGCGACGCCAGATCGCGCAGCGTCAGCGGCGTGTCTGCGTCGACCAGGGCAGCCAACAGGGGGAAACCCGTCTCCACGGATTGGATGCTGCGCCGCCCATCTTGCGCGTTGGTGGTCTTTTTGTTTCCTGGCATGGTGTTGTTTGCTCTAGTGCATTACCGGCGATATTACCCGGCTTTGTCGCACTTGGTTGGGGGTAGATTCGGGCGCCATTGCTCCGGACGCCTGCATGGCGTGACGGTTCGGGCGGGAATCCGGCCTTGTGCCGCCTTCAGGCGTTAAAATGATCCAACTTTCTACTGAGCACAATGATATGAGCAATGCTTCCGATGCGGATTTGAGTCCGGCAACATCCTACGAAATATCGCCTGTACCCGAAATTGTCGCCGAATTGCGCGCGGGCAGACTGGTAATACTGGTCGACGAAGAAGATCGCGAAAACGAGGGCGACCTGGTCATGGCGGCTGAATTCGTTACGCCCGAAGCAATCAATTTCATGGTCACCCATGCGCGTGGCCTGGTGTGCCTGACGCTAACCGAAGAACGCTGCCGGCAGTTGGACTTGCCCCTCATGGCCAGCCGCAACGGTACCCGTTTCGGTACCAATTTCACCATGTCCATCGAAGCGGCCGAAGGCGTAGATACCGGTATTTCGGCGGCCGACCGCGCGCGCACCATCCAGGTGGCCGTGGCGCGCGATGCCCAGCCGGCCGATCTGGTTCAGCCGGGACATATTTTTCCGGTACAAGCGGTGCGCGGCGGGGTGTTGGTGCGGGCCGGCCACACCGAAGCCGGCTGCGACCTGACCGGGCTGGCGGGGCTTATACCCGCCGCTGTCATTTGCGAAATACTTAAGCCCGACGGCACCATGGCGCGCCTGCCCGATCTAAAGATCTTTGCGCAAGAACACGGCCTGAAAATCGGTACCATCGCCGATCTTATCCAGTACCGCAGCGAACACGAATCCATGGTCGAGCGCTTGGCCAGCCGCCAAGTGCAGACCTCTTGGGGCGAGTTCCAGGCGGTTGCTTATCGTGATCTGGCCTCGGGCGCGCTGCATCTTGCCCTTGCGCATGGCGACATCACTCCCGAGGCCGAGACACTGGTTCGGGTGCACGAGCCCACCAGCGTCATCGATGCCCTGTTCGAGGGCGGCACGGGACATAGCTGGAGCGTGCCCAATGCGCTCAAGGCGATTAAGGCTGCTCCTTGCGGGGTGCTGATCCTTATGAACTGCCAGGGCGACTCCGAATTGCTGTTCAGCCAGTTCGATGCCTGGAATCGCGAATCCGAACCCGAGGCTCCGGTTTCCGACCGCGAAAGCCGTTACGGCTTGCGTACTTACGGCATCGGCGCGCAAATCATGCGCGACCTTAACGTAGGGAAAGCGCGCCTTCTGGCTCGCCCCCGAAAAATGCCGAGCATGGCCGGCTTTTCCTTGACCATAACGGGTTACGATAGTGAACCTCTTGCCACACCCTAACAGGAATTACTGACTATGAACCCTTACACTCTGTCTCCCGATCTGAACGGGGAAGGCCTGCACATAGGGATTGTCCGGTCCCGTTTCAACGAAGAGATCGGTCAGGCCGAACTTGAAGGCTGCCTTGCCGAGTTGGCCGAACTGGGCGTCGACGAGCGCGACGTCATGCTGGTTTCGGTGCCCGGCGCCCTGGAGCTGGGCGTTACCCTGGCTCAAATGGCGGAAACCTTCGAATTCGATGCACTTATCGCCCTGGGTGCGGTCATTCGCGGCGAGACCTATCATTTTGAAATCGTGAGCAACGAAAGCGCGTCGGCGATCAGCCGCGTGGCGCTTGAAACCGGTATTCCCGTAGCCAACGGTGTGCTTACCACCGACACTGACGAACAAGCACAGGAACGCGCTACCGAAAAGGGCCGTGATTGTGCGCGTAGCGCAGTGGAAATGGCCAACCTGGTTGCAGCGCTCGAACCCGAGTCCGAAGACGACGAAGATTACGACGACGAAGACGAGGATGACGACGAGGACGAAGATCTTGACGACAAGTAGAACATCGGCTGCGCCTTCGGGCGCATCTGCACGCGGCAACAGCCGCAGCGCCCGTCGGCGCGCGCGTGAATTCGCACTGCAAGGGGTGTATTCCTGGCTGCTGCGCGGCGATACCGGCTTGCAGGATGCCGGCGAAATCGATGCGCATATCCGCGACGACGAAGAGTTCCAGGAGGCCGATGCAGTCTGGTTCAAGACGCTATTGCATGGGGTTCTGCGCGAGGCTCCCGCATTGCGCGAGCGCTTCATGCCTTATGTAGACCGTCCTCTTGAAGAGCTCTCGCCTATCGAACATGGCATTTTGCTGATCGGCAGCTTCGAACTCATCCATCATGTCGAAGTCCCCTACAAGGTGGCCATCAACGAGGCAGTCGAGCTGGCTAAGTCGTTTGGCGGCACCGATGGCTTCAAGTTCGTCAATGGCGTGCTCGACAAAATGGCGGCCGACGCCCGGTCTAGCGAGGCTCAAGCCGCGCCGCGCCGTTAGTGTGCGGTTTGCCCAATTCGAATAGTCGCCGAGTACCCGTTGAATAACGAGTTCGATCTTATCGCGCATTATTTTTCCCGCCCTGCGCCATCCGGATTTCTGGGCGTGGGCGACGATTGCGCGTTGATACCGGTGGAGCCCGGCTATCGACTGGCAAGCAGTGCCGACCTTTTGATTGAAGGTCGGCATTTCTTTTCCGATGTCGACCCGGCCGCGTTGGGGCACAAGGCGCTGGCGGTCAATCTATCGGACCTGGCCGCCATGGGCGCCCAGCCCCTGGCTTGCTTGCTAAGCCTGTCATTGCCCACCATCGACCATGACTGGCTTGCCGCCTTTACGAACGGCTTTTATGCGCTGGCCGATCAGGCGCAGTGTCCGCTTGTGGGCGGCGATACCACGCGTAGCGTGGCGGGCATCGTCATCAATGTCACTGTTATGGGACAGGTCAAGCCGCAAGAAGCCTTGTTGCGTTCGGGCGCTAGGGCGCACGACGACATCTGGGTGACCGGCACCTTGGGCGCGGCCGATATCGCCCTGCGTCTGCTGCAAGGTACGCTGTCCGCCAATCCGGCCTTGTTGACTGCCACACGGACCGCCCTTGAGCGGCCGCTGCCACCGTGGCGTTTTGCGCAAGCGCTGGCCGGTGTGGCGCACGCGGCGCTGGATATCTCCGACGGCTTGCTGCAAGACCTGGGGCATATCCTGCAAGCCAGCGCCTGCGGCGCAGAGCTGGATTATGATGCTTTACCGATAGACCCGGCCCTGCAAGGGCTGGATGAAGCACTGGCGCAAAATGCCGTCCTGGCTGGCGGCGATGTGTATCAGTTGTGCTTTACTGCGGCACCAGAGCAGCG
>DATCYE010000109.1:0-6202 GCA_036570485.1 Pusillimonas sp.
GTTGTTGTTTTTATTGACGAAGTCGTTTTTGTAACCTTTAGGTTTTTTCTTTTTTCATGGTTTTTGGGGTGCGCGGCAGTGTTTTGCCGTTCCCGGTGGCATGCAAAGGTCAAAACCGCCATACATTCTTTGGATTCTACATGGCTATTGAACGCACTCTTTCCATTATCAAACCCGACGCCGTCGCCAAGAACGTGATCGGTCAGATCGTTGCCCGCTTCGAAAAAGCGAACCTCAAGGTGATCGCCGCCAGCCTGAAGCAATTGTCGCGCGCCGACGCAGAAGGCTTCTACGCTGTTCACAAAGAGCGTCCCTTCTTCAAGGATCTGGTCGATTTCATGATCTCGGGTCCCGTGTTCGTGCAGGTTCTGGAAGGCGAAAATGCCATTCAAACCAACCGCGACCTGATGGGCGCCACCGATCCCAAGAAAGCTGAGGCCGGCACCATCCGCGCCGATTTCGCCGACAGCATCGACGCCAACGCAGTTCACGGCTCCGACGCTGCTGAAACCGCTGCTGCGGAAATCGCTTTCTTCTTCCCCGCAAGTAACATTTACAGCCGCTAAGCCATTGCCAGCCTGCGACATTCATCGCGCCAACGACATGAACTCCGACGAATCCATTAATCTGCTGGGCCTGGACACCGCCGCGCTTACCGACTTGGTAGCGCAGTGGGGGGGCAAACCCTTTCGCGCCAAGCAACTGCAACGCTGGCTGCATCAGCGGGGCGCGGATTCGTTCGACGAAATGACCGACCTGGCGCGTGAATTTCGCCAGCAGCTTACAGAGCACTGTTCGATTCACGCGCCTGCCGTGTCAATCGAACAGCGTTCTACCGACGGTACGCGCAAGTGGCTGTTCGATGTGGGCAAGAACAACGCCGTCGAGGCGGTCTTCATTCCCGAAGACGATCGCGGCACCTTGTGCATTTCCAGCCAGGCCGGCTGTACCGTGGCCTGCCCGTTCTGCTCCACCGGCTATCAGGGTTTCAATCGCAACCTGACCACGGCCGAGATCATCGGTCAGTTGTGGTATGCCAAGCGGGCGCTGCGGGCCGACCTTAAAAGCGCGCGCATCGGCGACGATGCCGCCAACAAGCCCGAACCTACACGCGTCATCAGCAATGTGGTCATGATGGGCATGGGCGAACCCCTGCTCAATTACGACCAGGTATTGGGCGCTTTGCGCCTGATGCTCGACGACAATGCTTACGGTCTGTCGCGCAGGCGCGTCACGGTATCCACCTCGGGCGTCGTGCCCATGATGGATCGCCTGGGCCGCGACTGCCCGGTAGCCTTGGCTGTATCGCTGCATGCGCCCAACGATGCCCTGCGCGACCGGCTGGTGCCGCTTAACCGCAAGCACCCGTTGGCCGAGCTCCTGGCGGCCTGCAACCGCTATCTAGAGCATGCGCCGCGCGATTTCATCACTTTCGAATACATCATGCTCGATGGCGTCAATGATTCCGACCAGCATGCCCGCGAATTGATTACTATTGCAGATCAGGTGCGCTGCAAGTTCAATTTGATCCCCTTCAATCCGTTCCCGCAATCGGGTTTGAAAAGGTCGCCGGCCTCGCGCGTCCGCCTGTTTGCCCAGCGTCTGATGGATGCGGGTGTGGTCACTACAGTACGTAAAACGCGCGGCGACGATATCGCCGCAGCTTGCGGGCAATTGGCGGGCGATGTAAAAGACCGCACGCGCATCAACGAGCGTTTGCCCGATCGCGCGGTCATCGCCATCAAACAGGAGCGTGGATGAATCAACCATTGTTAAAAGAGACCCGGTTCGAAGCCGAAGTCCAGCCAGAGCCCACCGGGGTCGGTGCCACACTGCGTGGCCTGCGCGAGGCCAAGCGCCTTACGCCGGCCGAGGTCTCGGCCAGACTTAAGTTTTCCAGCCGTCAACTCGAGGCCCTGGAAACCGAGCAATGGGATCGTCTGCCTACGGGCATGTCCTTGCGGGGTTTTGTCAAGAACTATGGTCGTTACCTGGAAACCGACATCGACGCCCTGATGGTCATGCTCGACAACCAGGTCGGCCCTGCGGCCGCCCGTCCTGTCGCGGTCAACAACTCCAATTCGCTCGGGCCTACCGACCTGCCCATCCAGGGCGAGCCGGTGCACCGGCCCTGGGGTTGGCTGATCATTATCCTTATTCTTTTGTTCGTTGCCGGTTTCTACGCCATCGAGCGTGGCTGGGTACCCGACTCATGGTTGGTATTCGACTGGCTCAAATCCCTGAAAAAATGATTCAAACTCCAGACCAAGGCCCGGCCGGCAGCCCTTTGCCTGTCGGCGCCGCACAGCGGCGGCCCACACGGCCCGCCATCGTGCGTTGGGGTAGCCACGCCGTGCAGGTGGGCGGCAACGCGCCGGTGGTCGTGCAATCCATGACCAACACCGACACGGCCGACGCCATTGCAACGGCCGTGCAAGTCAAGGAACTGGCCTTGGCCGGCTCCGAGCTTGTGCGCATTACCGTGAATACGCCCGAGGCCGCCAAAGAGGTGCCCGCCATTCGCGAACAGCTCGACCGCATGAATATTTCGGTTCCGCTGGTGGGCGATTTCCATTACAACGGCCATAAACTGCTGGCGCAGTTTCCCGAGTGCGCCCAGGCTTTGTCCAAGTACCGTATCAATCCGGGCAATATGGGCGGCGGCAAAAAGCGTGATGACAACTTCGCGCAAATGATAGAAGTCGCCTGCCGCTACGAAAAGCCGGTGCGCATAGGCGTGAACTGGGGCAGCCTGGATCACGAGCTCATGGCGCGCATGATGGACGAGAACAGCCGGCGGGCACAGCCCTGGACCGCCCAGGCGGTCATGCGCGATGCACTGGTCATTTCGGCTATTAGCAACGCACGGCGCGCCGAAGAACTGGGCCTGTCGCCCAATGCCATCGTGCTGTCCTGCAAAGTAAGCCATGTGCAAGACCTGATTACCGTCTACCAAGATCTGTCGTCGCGCTGCGATTACCCTTTGCATTTGGGCCTTACCGAGGCCGGCATGGGCAGCAAGGGTATTGTGGCCTCGACCGCTGCCTTGTCTGTGCTGTTGCAGCAGGGCATAGGCGATACCATACGTATTTCCCTGACTCCCGAGCCGGGCGGCGATCGCCGCCGCGAGGTCGTGGTGGCTCAGGAAATTCTACAAACCATGGGTTTGCGCGCCTTCACCCCCATGGTGGTGGCCTGCCCGGGTTGCGGACGCACCAGCAGCACGGTGTTCCAGGAACTTGCCGACAGCATACAAAGCTATTTGCGTGAACAGATGCCGGTCTGGAAGACCCGTTATCCAGGCGTTGAAACCATGAACGTCGCGGTCATGGGCTGCGTGGTCAACGGTCCGGGTGAAAGCCGGCACGCCGATATCGGCATCAGTCTGCCCGGCACCGGCGAGGTTCCCTCGGCGCCGGTGTATGTCGATGGTGAACGTACCGTTACCCTGAAGGGCGACGGCATCGCGCAAGAATTCAAAGCCATCGTCCAGAACTATGTCGAACGCCGCTACGGTTCGGGCGGGGCGCAAAATAACACGTCGCGCGGCCCGACCGTGCAGCAAACACAAGATCATCCATGACGCAGTCGTTTCAGAAAGTCCGTGCCCTGACCGGCATGAAAGATGTATTACCCGATGCCAGCGCTCAGTGGGAAAGCCTGGAGGCAGTCGTTCGCGAGTGGCTGGCCGCCTACGGTTACCGCAATATGCGCACGCCTGTGCTGGAGCACACCAGGCTGTTCACCCGCGGCATAGGCGAAGTCACCGACATCGTCGAAAAAGAAATGTATTCCTTTACCGATGCCCTTAACGACGAACACCTGACCATGCGTCCCGAGTTCACGGCGGGCATGGTGCGTGCCACGATAGAACACAATATTCTTTATGATCGCCCGCAGCGCGTCTATGCCATGGGGCCGGTATTTCGTCATGAAAAGCCGCAGCGCGGGCGCTATCGCCAGTTTCACCAGATCGACGTCGAGGCGCTGGGGTTTGCCGGGCCCGACATCGATGCCGAACTTATCGTCATGCTGGGCCGCCTATGGAAAAAACTGGGCCTGACCGATATACGTCTTGAGATCAATTCGCTGGGCCAGGCCGACGAGCGTGCCGCACATCGCCAGGCGCTTATCCAGTATCTGGAACAGCACAAAGACGTGCTCGACGAAGAAGCCCAGCGACGCATGTATACCAATCCCTTGCGTGTGCTCGATACGAAAAATCCGGCCATGCAGGATATGGCCGACAAGGCGCCGCGGCTGTTTGACTTCCTGGGCGAAGAATCACTGGCTCACTTCCAGGGCGTATGCGATCGCTTGCAGGATGCCGGAATCGAGTACCGCTTGAATCCGCGTCTGGTTCGCGGTCTGGACTATTACAATCTGACGGTTTTCGAATGGGTTACCGACCGGCTGGGTGCGCAGGGCACGGTATGCGGCGGCGGCCGCTACGATGGGCTTATCGAACTGTTGGGCGGCAAACCGGCGCCGGCGGTGGGGTTTGCCATCGGCGTCGAGCGTTTACTGGATTTATGTTCGCAGGGCGCCGAGCAGCCTGCTCAGCCTGAATGCCAGGTGTACATGATTCATCAGGGCCCAGAGGCTCAACGTTTGGCAGCTACCTTGGCCGAAGCGTTGCGCGATGCAGGTCTGCAAGTCATCGTCCATGCGGGTTCGGCCGGGTTCAAGTCGCAATTCAAGCGCGCCGACGCCAGCGGAGCCCAGCTTGCGGTTATTCTTGGGGCCGATGAGCTTGCCTCGCAAACGGCCAGCGTCAAATGGCTGCGCGAGCGAGCCGGCGACGATAAGCCCCAGCAGGAAGCGATCCCTCTGGATCGCTTGGTTACAGAGTTGAAATTAAAGGTTTAAAGCATGGCATACGATTTAGAAGAACAGGAAAAACTGGACGCACTGCGTGCTTGGTGGGAGCGATACGGCACTTTGTGCGCCGTCTTGGTTTTCGTTGTAGTAGCCGCCATTGTGGGTTGGCGCGGCTGGCAGTGGTACCAAGGGCATCAGGCCAGCCAGGCCATGGGTTATTTCGAAGCGCTGGAAGGCGCTGCCGGCCAGAAGGGCGATGATGCGGTCGCTCGTATCAAGGCCGCCAGCCAGACATTGCGCAGCGACTTCGCAAAATCGGGCTATACCCCGCGTGGGGTCCTGGTAGCCGCGCAGGCCTTGCAGGCTCGCAGCGATCTGGACGGCGCGCGCGAACAGCTTGAATGGTTGGTAAAGAACAGTTCCGATGCAGCCTTGATTCCGCTGGCCAAATTAAGATTGGCCGGCGTGCTGTTGGAACAGAAACAATACGATCAGGCCTTGGCTCAGCTTAATGACGCGCCGGCGCCTTTTGCGGGTCTGTACGCCGACCGGCGCGGCGACATCCTGTTGGCGCAGGGCAAGACCGCCGATGCGCGCAGCGCATGGGAAAGCGCCCTGAAAGCATTGGGTGCCGATCCGGTGGCGCAAATAATACAACTGAAGATCGATGCCTTAGGTGGAGCCTAACTTATGCAAATTGCCGTCTCTCGTCGTGTTTTGCGCAGTACTGTTCTGGCGCTGGGCGTCGTCGTCCTGGCCGGATGTTCCATGTTTTCAAGCAAGAACCCGCGCTACGACCCGCAACCCTTGACGGAATATGCGGCGGGAGTCTCGGCCAGCACGGCATGGTCGGTGTCCATAGGCAGCGGCGGCGGCTACGGTTTCGTGCCTGTCGTGGTGGGCGATTCGGTGTATGCGGCTGCGCCTAACGGCCGGGTCAGCAAGCTGGACCTGGCCTCGGGCCGGGTGCAATGGCAGGCCAGCGCCGATACCGATCTTTCGGCCGGCGTGGGTAGCAACGGGCAAATTACGGCGGTGGCCACGCCCGACGGCACGGTTATCGCATTTAACGAGCAAGGCGCCGAAGCATGGCGCGCCAAAGCCACCAGTGCGGTCAACATTCCGCCTGCAGTGGGAGCCGGCGTAGTGGCGGTGCGCAGCAGCGATTACCGCATACAGGCCTTCGACGCGGGAACGGGCGAGTTGCGCTGGAGCCTTCAGCGGCCGGGTCCGGCGCTTGCGCTTAAAACCAATATGCAAATGCTCATCGTCGAGGGCCTGATTATTTCGGGCCTGCCCAACGGCAAGTTGCTGGCCATCGATGCCCGCAGCGGCAACGTCCAATGGGAGGGCACCGTGTCCGTATCCCAGGGCGCAACCG
>DATCYE010000110.1:0-4476 GCA_036570485.1 Pusillimonas sp.
TCCGCCTTCTCCGTGATCCTTGGCTTCTTTCCGGTTGAAAGCAAACGGCACGTCGCGATCCGCCAGCGACGGATGGCCGGCTAGGGCAACCGAGGTTGCCGTTGAAAGTGGAATGCCTTTATAGGCCGGGCCAAAAAGCATATCGAAGGGCACGCCGGAATCGACCAATGCCTGCGCATAAAACTGCGCCAACCGACCTACCGATCGGCCGGTATTGAACAGGCCCGCATTGAAAAAATAGGGGCTGATCCGCCCCGATTTGACCTTGAATTGCCCAAAACGCAAGACGCCCTGATCCAGGGAGAAGCGTACGAAATCCGCGCGATTGGAAGAATCAACCATTATTCAGCCAGGAAATAAGAAAGCGATATTATCGGTCATAACGATCCGCTGCCCAGCGATACAGTCAGGAAATCGATAAAAGAACGCACTTTCGACGTCAGGTATTTGCGACTTATATAGCTGGCATAAAGCTCGTAGGGCAGTTGGCGGTATTGTGGCAACACCTGCACCAGGGCGCCCGATTTCAGGTCGTCGTCGACCAGCCAGCCCGGCAGAAAACCAATGCCCACGCCCGCGCGAACCGCATGATAGGAAAACGTGGAGTCATCGGACTTCATTGCGGCTTCCAGCCGTACCTGTACTTTTCCCTTGGGACCTTCGAATTCGAAGGCGTCGGTATTCAGGTAGTTGGGCACGATACCCTGATAAGCCGCCAGGTCGGCGATAGTACGCGGCACTCCGGCGCTAAGGTAGTGCGGAGCCGCCACAAGATAGAAACGAATACCGCAGATACGCCGGGCGATCAGTTGCGGCGAGGGATCCCGGGTAACGCGCAAAGCCAAGTCATAACCTTCGGCCGCGAGGTCTACCTTGCGATTCGTAAACCTTAAGTCCAGCACCACATCGGGGTATTTTTCCCGGTAGCGTGCCATCACATCGACAATGCGCGGGTTGGCAAACCACACAGGCGCCGTCACCTTCAGGTTGCCACGAGGCGCTTCAACGCTACTGCCTATGGCCGTTGCGGCAAGCTCCAGCATCTCTAGGGCATTGCGGCATTGTTCGTAATAAAGCGCGCCCGCTTCGGTCAGGCTGACCCGGCGACTTGTGCGATTAAGCAGGCGCGCGCCTAGTTCGCGCTCCAGGTGAGCGACGTGCTTGCTGGCCATGGGCGCCGAAAGGGAAAGCCGCTCGGCCGCCGCCGTAAAACTGCCTGCCTCGGCAATTTCACGAAACACGCGCAGGCTGACTAAGGTATCCATTGTTTCCTATTAGGAAATTGATTGATAATAATTTGGCTATATATTTCCTATTACTATTCTATTAGAATTTCTTGCTGTAGATCATTGCATATTCGATCTATAAAAAAGCAATGCTTTAACTGATTAATTTTTACCAACACTTTTTTCAACGCAGTCCCACCAAAACCTTCGGGGGAATACCATGACAACAAACACCTGCACTATCTGGGCTCCACGTGTCTTAAGCATTTTGCGCATCGTAGCCGGCTATAGTCTGCTATGGCACGGAACAAGCAAATACTTCGGCATGCCCGGCAGCGCGATCGAAGGGCTGCAGATTTTTTCGCTTATGGGCATTGCAGGTCTTATCGAGCTTATCGCCGGTGGCCTGCTGATCATTGGCCTGTTCTCACGTAGCGCCGCATTCATTGCCTCAGGTTTTACAGCAGCCGCTTACTTCATCGGCCACGTCGCTGCCAAAGGCATGTTTCTTTTTCCCGTCATGAATGGCGGCGAAGCAGCAGTGCTCTTTTGCTTCATCTTCCTTTATATCGTCTTTGCCGGCCCCGGCCCATGGAGCATTGACGCCATGCGCGGCAAATCGGAATAAGCCCGCACTCTTGGGCCTATACACCGTTCCCGGCCTGTGCCGGGAACGCTCTGGATTTAATCATGAAACTACCCACCTACTTTATCTCGCACGGCGGCGGCCCCTGGCCCTATATACCGGACATGCAGGCCAGTAACGCCACGCTGGCCGCATCGCTGGCCGACATTCCCAAACAGATAGGTGCCAAGCCCAAGGCCATATTAATGGTGTCGGCACACTGGGAAACCCCCGGTACGTTCATGGTCATGTCAACGCCCAAGCCCCCCATGGTCTACGACTACTATGGTTTTCCGGCGCACACCTACGAAATTCAATATCCTGCGCCCGGCGCTCCGGCGCTTGCCGATCGCGTCCAGCAGTTGCTGCAAACAGCCGGGCTGCCCATCGTCCAGGATAGTCAGCGCGGATTCGACCACGGCGCCTTTGTACCCGCCTATGTCATGTACCCCGATGCCGACGTGCCCATGGTGCAACTGTCCATCGACGCCAACTACGACCCCAAACATCACCTGGCCCTGGGACGCGCCCTTGCCCCCCTGCGCGACGAAAACATACTGATAATCGGTAGCGGTCTTAGCTATCACAACCTGCGCCAAATTTACGGCGGCGGATCGGCCGCTTCGGCCCAATTCGACGCCTGGCTGCAAAAGGTCTTGCTGGGTAGCCCCATCGAGCAGCGCGCGGCGCTTTTGGCCGATTGGGAAAACGCCCCCGCCGCAAGGCTGGCGCACCCGCGCGAAGACCACCTGATTCCGCTTATGGTGGCTGCCGGAGCAGCCGAAGACGAAGCCGCCGCCTGTGTCTACCACGAGACGCTCGCCTTCGCGAACATCACGGCATCCAGTTTTCGCTTCGGGACAACTGCGTAAACCAGGCTTGTTTCGGTTAAAGTCTAAGCTTCCCAAGCTTAGACCGACACAAGACTCTACGATGCTCCGTGTAATATCCGCCAATCTCAACGGCATTCGATCTGCCGTGAACAAAGGCTTTCTGGACTGGATCGCCACCCAAGACGCCGACTTCATCTGCATGCAAGAGCTCAAGGCGCAGGCCGACAACCTGACGCCCGAGATGCTTAACCCTGCGGGCTACCACGGCTACTTCCATTATGCCGAAAAGAAAGGCTACAGCGGCGTAGGCCTGTATGCGCGCCAGCAGCCGCTGCAAGTCATTGAGGGATTGGGCGTACCCGAAATCGATGCCGAAGGCCGCTACATCGAGCTGGTCTACGACAAGCTTTCCATCATTTCCGTCTATTTGCCCTCGGGCTCCAGCGGCGACCACCGGCAGGCGGCCAAATTCGTATTCATGGAGCATTTCTTTGCTCATCTGGCCGAACTGGCCAAATGCGGACGGCAGGTCATACTGTGCGGCGATTGGAATATTGCTCATCAGGAAATCGACCTGAAGAACTGGAAGGGCAACCTGAAGAATAGCGGCTTCCTGCCCGAAGAACGTGCCTGGCTGACCCGCGTGTTCGACGAAATCGGTTGGGTGGACGTGTATCGCCGCCTACACCCGGACGCCACAGGCGATGCCTACACCTGGTGGAGCAACCGCGGTCAGGCCTGGGCCAAGAACGTGGGCTGGCGCATCGACTATCAAATCGCTTCGCCCGAAATCGCCGCCACGGCCAAAACCGCGTCCATCTACAAAGAACAGCGCTTCAGCGACCATGCGCCGCTGACAATAAACTACGAGACGGCACTGTAGTCAATATCAGGCACCACGCGCTGACGGCTGCGTTGCGGCCAGAGCATCCGGCCGGCTCAGCAATTTGCGCAGCACGTCATACAAGCGCGCGTCCTCTGACTGCGCCACATTGAAACGCAAGAACGATCCGGCCGACTTGGACAGGCTGAATACATTCCCGGGGGCCAGCACAATGTCATGCTCGAGCGCCCGGCGGCTAAGCTCGACCGCATCGACCCCGCCAGGCAGGCTGCACCACAAGAACATCCCGCCGCGAGGCCTTATCCACGGATGTATCCCCAACGCTGCAAGCCTATCAGCCACCGGTCCCATGGTTTGCGCCAGGCGCAGGCGCAGCCCTTCGGTGTGGCGGCGATAGCTGCCTTCCTTCAGCATCCGATAAACCAGTTCGGCCGATAGCCGGCTGCCGCCAAAAGTGGTGGCTATCTTCAAGTCAGCCAGGGCATCCACCCATTCGGGTTTTGCGGCAATATAGCCGCAGCGCACCGAACTCGACAGTGTCTTGGAAAAGCTGCCCACATGCACCACCCTGTTCAAGCCATCGAAGGCGGCAAGACGCGGCGACGGCTCCGATTCGAAATCGGCAAAGATGTCGTCCTCGACGATGGTCAGCTCATGTTGTTCCGCCAGCTTGAGCACGCGATGAGCCATCACGGGCGAAAGTGCCGCGCCGGTGGGGTTGTGCAAGGCCGAATTGGTCAGATACAAGCGCGGCCTATGCTCGACAAGCGCCTGCTCGAAGCGCTGAAGATCCGGTCCGGTCTGCGTATACGGCACGCCAACCACCTTTGCGTGATGTGCGCGCAGCAAGGCGTGAAAATTGAAGTAGCAGGGATCATCCACTAGCACGGTGTCTCCGGGCTCCAGCAGGAATCTGCACAGCAGATCCAGTGCCTGCGTGCCGCAATC
>DATCYE010000111.1:0-3349 GCA_036570485.1 Pusillimonas sp.
CCAATTTGGACGAAACCCTGCTGGATGTGCCCACCCACGAAAAATTGGCGCTTTCGACTGGCGCCACGCATCCTCCTCGAATCTTGCTGCTATACGGATCGTTGCGCGATCGCTCATACAGCCGTCTGCTAACCGAGGAAGCCGCTCGCATTCTGATGCGCCTGGGAGCGCAAACCCGCATATTCGACCCCAGCGGCTTGCCCCAGCCCGACAGTGTGCCGGCGGATCACCCCAAGGTGGCCGAGCTTCGGGCATTATCGACCTGGTCCGAGGGTCAGGTCTGGTGCAGTCCTGAGCGACACGGCACTATCACGGGTATATTCAAGAGCCAAATCGATTGGCTCCCGCTTGAAAGCGGCAGCGTTCGTCCAACCCAAGGCCGTACGCTGGCGGTCATGCAAGTGTCGGGCGGTTCGCAGTCATTCAATGCAGTAAATGCCTTGCGTGTGCTGGGCCGTTGGATGAGGATGGTGACTATTCCGAATCAGTCGTCCGTCGCCAAGGCATTTCAAGAGTTCGACGACTCCGGGCGAATGAAACCATCGTCGTACTATGATCGCGTGGTCGACGTCATGGAAGAGCTTTATAAATTCACCCTGCTGGTTCGTGATCGTAGTGATTATCTGACCGACCGTTACAGCGAACGTAAAGGATTGGCGGCAGAGGCGATGCAATTGGCACAGCAAGCCATGACCCACGAAGAAACCTGAGCCGTCCCTGGTTTAAACTGACCCCCAAGAGTTGAACAGGCGATTACGTCGGCATACGCGCCTGAGCCTGACCTACGTTTTTGTCTGAGCCTTCCAGATTAGCCAGGATCGGGCAATCGGGCCGTTCGTCGCCAGCGCAGCACGCAATCAGCGTCTGTAAGGTGTCGGCCATTTGCCGCAGACCATCAATCTTGTCTTGCAGCTCGGCAATGTGCGCCTGCGCAAGGCGTTTGACATCCCCGCTTTGGCGCGAACTATCGCCCCACAAACTAAGCAGGCTGCCAATCTCGGCAACTGGAAATCCCAAATCGCGCGCCCGCCGTACAAAACGCAGCCGATGTACGTCTGAGTCGGAATAAACGCGATAACCCGATGACGTACGTTGGGCCGGCGGGACCAGGCCGGTCTCCTCGTAGTAACGGATCATCTTGGCCGATACGCCGGACGCTTTCGATGCTTCACCAATGTTCATGACGTCCCCTCCCCCTTCTTCTAGTGATCGGCACCGGTGGCTACCGCCATGGGAGCCTGGAAGCGGCGCAGGCGCAACGCGTTGCCCAGCACAAATACGCTGGACAATGCCATGGCGCCTGCCGCGAAAATGGGCGAAAGCAACACACCATAGGCCGGATACAGCACCCCCGCCGCTATCGGTATCAACGCCGTGTTGTAGGCAAAGGCCCAGAACAGGTTCTGTCGGATATTGCCGATTGTCGCATGCGACAAGGCAATGGCGTTGGGCACACCTTGCAAATTGCCCGACATCAACACCACATCGGCCGCTTCCATGGCGACATCGGTGCCGGTACCTATCGCCAATCCCACGTCGGCTTCGGCCAGCGCTGGTGCATCGTTAATACCATCGCCCACAAAGGCGACGCCGCCATGCTCAGCTTTCAGCCGACGCACCGCATCGACCTTGCCGGCGGGCAGCACTTCGGCTACGACTTCATCGATACCCAGGCGGGCTGCAATGGCCCGCGCAGTGACTTCGTTATCGCCCGTGATCATGGCGACCTTAAGTCCCAAGTGATGCAAGGCCGAAATAGCATCAAGGGTAGATGGCTTGATCGGATCGGCAACCGCAACGATTGCGGCCAGGCGCCCGTTGATCGCCGCATACAAGGGCGACTTGCCTTCTTTACCTAGCCTTGCGGCCGTCGTGGCGAATACACCGACATCCAGTCCCAGTTCACGCATATAGCGGTCGGCGCCGACCTCGACGCGCGCGCCATCCACGCTTGCACGCACGCCCATGCCAGTGACGGAATCGAAATCGGCCAAAGCCGGCAGAGCAAGACCTTCTTGCTCTGCCGCCTCGACAATGGCGCGCGCGATGGGATGCTCGGAACGAGACTCCACCGCCGCGATGCTGGCCAGCACCTGAGCGCGATCAAACCCTTCCGCGACGTCCAGATCGGTCAACGTCGGCCGGCCTTCAGTCAGCGTGCCGGTCTTGTCCACAGCCACCACCTTGGCGTCCTTCAGCAACTGCAACGCTTCGCCTTTGCGAAACAGCACACCCAGCTCGGCGCCTCGGCCCGTGCCGACCATGATCGAGGTCGGCGTAGCCAAGCCCATCGCACAGGGGCAGGCAATAATCAACACGGCCACCGCATTGACCAGGGCAAAGGTCAGCGCGGGCGTCGGACCAAAGATAAACCAAACAAGAAAGGTGAGCGCCGCAGCAGCCATGACCGCCGGCACGAACCACATCGTCACCTTGTCCACAACCGCCTGGATCGGCAGCTTGGAACCCTGGGCCTGCTCGACCAGACTTATGATTTGCGCCAGCACGGTTTGTCCGCCTACAGCGGTCGCGCGCAGCGTGAAAGCGCCTGTCTGGTTGACGGTGCCGCCGACAACCTGCTGACCGGGGGATTTTTCGACAGGAATGGGTTCGCCCGTGATCATGGATTCATCGACATAACTCTGACCATCGACGACCTCGCCGTCGACCGGCACACGTTCACCCGGCCGCACTTCGACGATATCGCCCGAGACGACCTCAGCAATGGGGAGTTCGATGGTCTGGCCATCGCGAGAGACTCGTGCGACCCTGGCCTGCAAGCCGACAAGCCGTGTGATGGCCTCTGATGTGCGACCCTTGGCGCGTGCTTCAAGATAGCGGCCCAGCAGAATCAGCGTGACGATAACGGCGGCCGCTTCATAATAGACATTCACCGTGCCGGCCGGCAGCAGGCCAGGCAAGAAAGTAGCCACCACAGAATAACCATAAGCGGCCAGGGTGCCGACGGCCACCAGGGAGTTCATGTCGGGCGCCAGGCGCAGCAATGCCGGAAAGCCCTGGGTATAGAAAGTTCGACCCGGAATGGCCAGCACCAGCGTGGTCAGAATGAACTGCAAAATCCAGCTCGATTGCATGCCTATGGTGCGCTCTACAAGCGCGTGCATACCCGGAATCAAGTGCGATCCCATTTCAATGATGAACACCGGCAGCGTCAACACGGTAGACAGAAGCAGCTTGCGCTTGAGCGCCCTGCGCTCGGCCTCTTTTTTGACGCTGACCTCGTCGCCGTCGCTTGAAGCAACGGCAACGCGAGCCTGGGCCTGGTACCCTGCGTTCTTGACGGCAGCAACAAGTGCATCGACCGATGCAAGTCCGCGTATGGTCGCCC
>DATCYE010000112.1:0-11409 GCA_036570485.1 Pusillimonas sp.
TCCCAGAAAAGATAGCGCAGGCACCGACATTGGACAGCACCAGCCCTCCGGGCACCTTGTACAACCAACGATCAAGCGACTTATATAAATCGCCGCCTGCTGGTGTTCCGGCCACGATGGCTCCCATCAGTACAAACATGGGTATGGCAACGTAAGCCAGATTGGCAATACCCGCGAACATCGTTTCAGCGAGCACATAGATGACGTCCGGCCCCATATCCAGAAACAGGCCGGTAATAGCGGCCAGGCCCAGCGCAAATGCAATGGGCATGCCAGTGCCCAGCAACAGGCACAGCCCTACGACCAGCGCGATCCCCGCATAGCCCGGGCTCATGATGGCTCTCCGGATAGTTTGACGATCTCGGCAACATATTGCAGGCTAAGCAGGACGAAACCGGCCAGCATGGGCGAAAGCGGCATCCACAAAGGAACCGCTGCCACACTGGGCGTGGTCCAACCGCCCTCGAGCGCTTCATACAAATGAATGCCCGTGGCAACGGCCATGACCAGGCAGAACAAAATCCCGAACAGCGCCCCCGCGCGATCCATCGCCAGGCGGGTACGCGGCTTGACCACCATCTGTATGAAATCAACGCCGACATGCCCCTTGGTCAGCAAGACATAGGGGGCTCCAAGAAAAATCGCAGCCGTTGCGCTGAACACCACCGCTTCGGTCTGCCAAATTGTGGCTGCACGAAAGATATAAAGCAGGAAGATCATCTCGCACACCACCAGCATGGAAAAGACCAGCAGCAAGGCCGCCAACAATCCGCAAACACGCGATAAATTTTCAACAAAACTGATAAATCGTCCAGACATAGGGCATCCTTTTCTTTTCGATAAATGCAGCTGGACCGAGCGGGGTGGCACAAAGAAGGAAAGCAAAGCCATCCCCGGCCCGGCCTGGCTGCGATCAGGACATTACTGGACCGCCAGCGCCTTTTTCAGCAATTCATCGCCGCCTTTGACCTTCTCGGCGAATTGCTTGTAGGACGAAGCTTGAGCCACCTTCATCCAGGCATCGAAGTCTTCCTTGCTCATGCTGACAACTTTGACGCCGGCCTTGGTAAAGGTATCGACCATTTTCTTCTCGCCTTTGCGTGCTTCGCCGGTAAAGTAATCTTCGGCCTTCTTCGCTGCGGACATAATCGCCTTCTGCTGCTCGGGCTTCAAGCCATCGAACACCTTCTTCGACATGATTACTGGCTCGTACATGAACCAAAGCGCGTTTTCACCCGGAGCGGTCAGGCACTTGACCTGCTCGTAGATCCGATAAGACACGAAGCTGTCGTTGGATGTATTGGTGGCATCCAGGACACCGGTTTGCATGGCCGTATAGATTTCAGAGGATGGCATCGACGAAATGGAAGCGCCTGCGGCTGCCAACATTTGCTCGAACGCCGGACCGGCAGCGCGTATTACCTGCCCTTTGATGGTGTCCGGGCTGGTAATGCATTGCTTCTTGGAGGCAAAACCGCCCGCGAGCCATGCGTCGGCAATCACCACCGCGCCGCTTTTTTCGACCAGCGCCTTGATGTCCTTCATGAAATCGGACTTGTTCAAACGCTGCGCGTGATCGTAGTTGCGCACCAATCCGGGCATAAGGGTGGCTGAAAATTGTGGAACGCGGCCCGAAGCGTAGTCCAGCGGAAACGCGGACATATCCAGTTGGCCGCGCGTAATGGCGCCCCATTGCTCGGTGGCTTTGTATAAGGAGGATGATGGAAACACCTGGATCTTCAGCCCGACCTTAGCTGCCTCGACCTCACGAGCGATGATTTGCACCATCTCGTCCCGAGGATCTCCCTGGCCGCCCGGAAACTGGTGCGACGCCCTTAAGGTAGTTTGGGATGCCGCCGTACCGGCGGCGGCTAGAATTGCTGCTCCTACCACGATGCGATATAGGTTCTTCATAGTTTTGTCTCCTGAAGTTTTAATAAGACTGCTTTCTATGTGAACTGCCGTGCTACGCGAAACTGTTTGCAGCTAATCAACTACGCTTTTTCTCCCCTGCTGATTAGGGGTTTTTGTATTGCTCCCTCAATACATTCTTCTGAACTTTGCCCATGGTATTGCGCGGCAGCTCGTCGGTCACGCAAATACGCTTAGGGATCTTGAAGTTGGCCAGGTTTTGCTTCAGTTCAGTCAGCATGGCATCGGCATCCAGCGTCACGCCTTGCTTGGGAACGACAACCGCCACCACTGCCTCGCCGAAATCGGGATGGGGCACGCCGATGACCGCCGACTCGTCCACGCCGGGCATGGTATCAATGACCAGCTCGATCTCTTTGGGGTAAACATTGAAGCCGCCTGAAATGATCAGGTCTTTGCTGCGCCCTACAATGGTCAGGTAGTTTTCGGGTACGCCGCGACCACCCCACTGTCCGACATCGCCGGTACGGAACCAGCCGTCCGCGGTGAATTCCTCGCGCGTTTTCTCGGGCATGCGCCAATAGCCGGAAAATACATTGGGGCCGCGCACCTGGACATTGCCGATGTCGCCGGTTGGCACAACCGCCCCCGCCTCGTCGACCACGCGCACCGAAACATCCGGCAGAGCTTGGCCGACCGTACCGCCTATACGCTCGCCCAGCGCGGCATCGTAGGGATTGGAGGTAAGCATGATGGTTTCGCTCATGCCGTAGCGCTCGAGTATGGGCTGGCCAATACGCTCGCGGAACTCATTGAAGGTTTCAGTCAGCAAGGGTGCCGAGCCCGAAATGAACAGACGCATATTGCGTGTGACTTCGCGGGTGAAGCGCGCATCGGCCAGCAAGCGCACGTAATAGGTCGGCACGCCCATCATTACCGTGCTTTGCGGCAGATAGTGCAAAGCCTGCTCTATATTCAACTTGGGTAGCCAGATCATTTTTGCACCAGCCAGCAAGGCGCCGTGCGAGGCCACGAACAAACCATGCACATGAAAAATAGGCAACATGTGCAACAACACGTCGTCGGGCCGCCAGCCCCAGAATTCCTTCAAGACCTGCGCATTCGAAGACAGATTGCGATGCGACAGCATGGCGCCTTTGCTACGTCCCGTGGTGCCCGACGTATACAGAATGGCGGCCAGGTCGTCCGGCTGGCTTTGCACGGTCTGGAATTGGCTGCCCTGGCTAGCGGCGGCAACCGCCAGACTGCCGCCACCATCGGCGTCAAGTGTATAGACGTTGGCGATATTCGTTTTCTTTGCAAGCGCCTCTATCCATTCCAGGTTCTTGCTGTCGCAAACGACTACCGATGGTTCAGCATCGGTTAAAAAGTATTCCACCTCGGCGGAGCGATAGGCCGTGTTCAGCGGCAGGTAGACCAGTCCGGCGCGCACAGTAGCCAAGTAGAGCATCAGCGCGGTCGGGGATTTTTCGACCTGCACTGCAACACGCGCCCCAACGGGCAGATTCAGCGCCTGAAGCAGGGATGCCAGCCGTGCGCTCATTTCTTCGATATCGTTCCAGCTATAGACCTGGTCCGGCGTTTCGATGGCGGGCTGCGAGCGGTCCGACGGGAAACCCGAGGCAAGCAAGGCGTACAGATTGGCGTTGATTTCCAAATCAATCTCCTGAAAATACCGGCTCCTGGCCAGCCAAAAATGCGTTGATACCCTCGCGATGATCGCGTGACTGGGCATAACTGAAAAACTGATTAAGTTCGGATTCGCTTAGCGGTTCGGGTGCGGGGCATAAGCGCGCGGCCGTCTTCTTGTTGATGCGGGCAGCCAGCGGCGCCCCCACGGCCAGGCGCCGCGCCACGCGCAAGACATCGCCGGCAACTTCGGCATCGGGCAGAACGCGTGTAAGCAAACCCTTGGTCATGGCCTCGGCGGCGGCAAACACACGCCCTTCGAGCAATATTTCCAGAGTGGCCGCGCGCCCGGCCAGGGCCAGCAGGCCGCGCATTTCGTCGGGTGCCATGGGAAAGCCCAGTTTGTTGATAGGCACCCCGAAACGGGAAGACTCGCCGGCGATGCGAAGATCGCATTGGCTGGCGATTTCAAGGCCTCCGCCCACGCACACGCCTTCGATCTGTGCCAGTACCGGATGCATGCAATCGGCAATGGCATGAAGCGCCGGAGCGATGACTTGCAGGTGATAGTTCAGAACGCCGTCCCGGTCGGCGCGTTCGCGCGGGAACTCGCGGATGTCGGCGCCGGCCGCGAAATTGCCGCCTTCACCGCGCAATACCACGCAACGCAAATCGGCATTGGCGCCCAGCTCGGTGAAGATGCGGCGAAGCTCGCGCCACATCGACACGCTGATGGCGTTCAGACGGCCCGGATGGCTAAGGGTGACGAAGGCAATCGGCCCGTCGCAATCGAGCAGCACGCGTCCGGTTTCGGAATGCCCCGTCATAACCATCGTAGCGTCATCCCAGTCTTGGGCTTGCCGGCGGCCAGCTGTGCCAGGTTGTCATCCAGCTGATCCAGCTCGTACAAGTAGTTGGTCATGATTCCGCAAGATTGCGTCAAGCCTTTGGACGAAAGATCGGCGGCCCAATTCACCCTTTCGATGCGGGCGCCGTTGCCCAAATGAAAGCGCGCAACCGGGTCCAGGGGTTGGCCGTTTTTCATGCCTTTCAAGTATTGCGCCGCCAGGCGTAGACCGGTGCGCTGTATTGTTTCGGACGTTTTTCCGCCGGCCGCCGCCTGAAGGCGCTCGACCCACTTTTGCCCGGCCGCCGGGTCGTCTTGTGCCTGCTGCTTGTCGGCCTTGTCGTGCAGCAAGGCCTGCATGGCCTCGCCGTCTTGCTTGGCCAGCCAATCGGCAAAGCCAGGTATGGGAGACAAAGTGGCAAAGGATTTCAGGCGCGGCAGCTCGCGCAAGAGTTCGTCGATGACGCGCTTGAGCAGGAAGTTGCCGAAGCTGATGCCGCGCAAGCCGGGCTGGGTGTTGGAAATGGAATAGAAAATGGCCCAGCGCGCTTTGGCCGGGTCGCCGGCCGGCACATGGGGGTCGAGCAGAACCTGGACGTTATCGGCCATTTGAGCCGAGAACGCCACTTCCACAAAAATAAGCGGAACATCGTTCATGCGGGGATGGAAAAACGCATAGCAGCGGCGCTGATCGGCAACGCGGTGCTTTAGCTCTTCCCATGAACGGATTTCGTGTACGGCTTCGTACTGGATAAGTTTTTCGAGCAGCGATGCAGGTGAATCCCAAGTAATGGGCCGCAGTTCCAGCATGCCCACATCGAACCAACTGGACAGCAGACCTTCAAGCTCGCGCTCGAGCACGGTCAGACCAGCCACCTGATTGCGCCAGCGCAAGATGTCGGCGCGCAATTCCACCAACAATTGCAGGCTGTCGGCCTGAGCATACAACCTGCGAAACAGACGCAGGCCCTGATCGCCGCGCGGCTCCAGACTTGCACTGGCCTGGGCCAGGCCGGCCAGCAACACACGGCGCTCTTGGGCCTCGGCGGCGCTATAACGAAGGCTCCATTGCTTGGCCAGCTTGTTGGCGGCCACATCGGTCAGGCGCGCGCTGAACAAGGCAATCGTATCGGCGGGTGCCGGCCAATGATCGCGCTCCAGCCAGCGGCCCAGCCTGGCCATGATGCCTTGGGTTTCTTTCTGGTTGACGGCAGGCGCGGACGAATCGCCTTCCTGGCGGCTTCTTACCGCAATGGCTGTCTCGGTAGTAGTCATGATTGAACTCCTGAGTCTTGCAGTGTGGGCAGATGCGCATCGCTTGCCGCATCCTGCGGCTCGGCCCGTTCTGCCTGTTCGGTCAAGGTATGAAGCGCATCAAGCTGCCTCATGAGGTGCTTGCGGGTCAGCGCCTCCGCGCCGTCGGGGTCGCGGGCTTTGAGGGCGGCGAAAATAGCCATGTGCTCGGCACAGGACTCGTCGATACGGCCCGGCAGCGCCAGGCTTTTATGGCGCGACAAGCTAAGCAGCTTGCGCAGGTTGTCAACCAGATCGGACAACCAATGATTGGCCGCCAGCGCCTGAATGGCTTCATGAATAAGCGCGTTGCTGGCGTAGTACTGGTCAATATCGCCTATGGCGGCATGCTCTTGCAAGCGTTGATGCAAAGGCTCCAGACGCTGCAAGTCCTGATCGGTGACCTTGCGCGCGGCCTCGTGTGCACAACGCCCTTCGAGCATGGCCATCAATGGAAAGATGTCGTTCAAGTCGTCGACGGACAGTTCGTTGACATAGCAGCCGCGACGCGGTTCGAGCCGCAGCAGGCCTTCGGCCACCAGCACTTTCAGGGCTTCGCGCAAAGGCGTGCGGGAAATGCCCAATGTTTTGGTCAGGGCGACCTCGTCTATCCATTCGCCCGCTTCCAGTTCGCGCGCCTGGATCATGGCCCGCAAGCGATCAGCCACCTCCTGGTACAACACCTGCTGGACTATGCGTGTATTCAAGACCATTCCTATGCGGTGAGGACATTTCAGATACTCATAATTCATAATTATGGACGGATTCGAGATTAATTCAAGCTCTTATTTCCTATAGTTATCCCTAGGGAAAGAGCCGTTTTCCAGATATCGCCAGGCGTATCATGATGGCTTTGATTCCTTTCGGGCCGCCTTTTCGGCCCCAACTTTTTTACTGGAGCAAAGCAATGAAGGCAGCAGCGCAAGCCGGATCGTCCGGCGACATGGAAAGCTGGCGGGACGAAACCACTGTATTGCATGGCGATTCGGGTTTGACGGCGGATTCTGCTGTGGTGCCGCCCATCCATTACAGCGCCACCTTCCGCGCCGACGATGCAGCGCAATTTGCCGAAATGGCCAATACGCCGCGCCATCCTGCCTTCTATACCCGCTATGGCAATCCAGTACACAAACGGGTCGAAGCCATACTGGCCGAACTGGAAGGCACCGAAACGGCCCTGCTGATGGCCTCGGGCATGGGCGCGATCAGCACCACCATACTGGCACTGGTGTCGCGCGGCGATCACGTCATTGCACAACGCCGCCACTACATGAGCACCTCTAAACTGTTCGAAGAGGTCCTGCCGCGTTTCGGCGTCGAATCCACCATCGTCGACCAGACCGATCTGAATGCGCTTGCCGCAGCCATCCGGCCCGAGACCCGCCTGATCATGCTGGAAACTCCGGTCAATCCCACCCTGTCGTTGACCGACCTGGAGGCGGTTGCCAAGCTGGCCCGGCCCAAAGGCATCATCACCATCGCCGACAACACTTTTGCCTCGCCCCTGAATCAGAAGCCTCATGCCCTGGGCATAGACATCGTCGTCCATAGCGCCACCAAGTACTTGGGCGGCCATCACGACATCACGGCCGGCGCCGTGTGTTGCAGCCAGGAATATGCCGAGAAAATCTGGGGCATGCATACCACCCTGGGCTCGGTGCTATCGCCCATGGACGCCTGGCTGCTGCTGCGCGGCCTGCGCACTCTGCCGCTACGTCTGGAACGCATCAATGCCAATGCACTGGCCCTGGCCCAATGGCTGGAAGCGCAGCCGCAGGTCGAACGCGTGTTCTATCCGGGGTTGATCAGCCACCCTCAGCACGAGCTGGCCCTACGCCAAATGAAAGGCTTTGGCGCCGTGATCGCCTTTGCGATCAAGGGCGGCTTCGATGCCACCAGCCGCTTTGTTTCTGCACTGACGCTGGCTACGCATGCGGTCAGCCTGGGCGGCGTGGAAACCCTGGCGGTACATACCGCCGCCATGTGGGCCGGCACCATGACGGAAGCACAAATGGAATCGGCCGGCATCGAGCCCAACTTCGTACGCATGTCGGTCGGCGTGGAGCATATCGAGGATTTGAAGACCGACCTGGGCCGTGCCCTGACTGCCTAACTCTAGTCCACTGGCCAGCGGGCGCCCTAAGTAAGCAGTTCGAAGGGCTTGAAGCGACGCAGCAGCATGATCGCACTTAACGAGAGGCCGAATACCGCCACCGCCGTGGCGGGAATAGACCACCAGGACGAGCCGCCAGCGCCCATGCCTGCAAGCGCCGAGTCGACCTCGTTCAACACGAAGATATGCAGGCAGTAAACGCCCAAGGTGCAGGCAGACAGCTTCTTCAACGGGCCGGCGTATTCTCCCGCCTTCGTTCCCAAGCCATACAGGACATTGAAGGCGCAGACGGCTGAAGCCATTACGAACGGCGATAAATAATCATAGAACAGCGTGTTCGGTATACCGGACTGCCGAGTAAGCCCATAAGTGGCCAGCATGGTCAAGACGCTGAACACAATAAACAGCAGCAGATTGGTATACCAGTAACGGCGCTTGTCATTGCGGCGCGTATAAGCTTCATGTACATAGGCGCCCAGGAATAAATAGCCGGCCAGCCCAAAGAAGGTGTCCAGCCCGTACACCTGCAACAAGCCGGCATCGATACTCATGGCGGTACCTATGGTGGGCCAGGCCGAGGCCATCGCCCATAGTGCCAGATAGGCTATTTTTTCGGTGGGCTGCGCGGCATTCCAGATGGCTCGCAAAAAAGGCACGAACAGATAGATGCCCACAATCGCGTACAGATACCATAAATGAAAGACGACAGGCCCTTGAGCCAGCGTGCGCAGCCAGTCGTACCAGGGTCCATACTGTTCACCCTTCAAGGTGTTCCAGGTCATATAGAACAGCGACCAGAACAGCAAGGGCGGCAGGATGCGAGCAAAGCGCTTGGACAGGAAAGCCGGCAAGGACTCCTGCTTGCCCAATAACAGCACTCCGGTAATCATCAGAAATAGCGGCACGCAGCTACGGGCCAGCGAATCGTAAAAGTTACTGGCCCACCACTGGTCGTCGAAAGTGCCAAAGCGCGTCGCCGCCACATGCAGTATCACCACCATAAAGCAGGCTCCCACCCTGGCGGTATCCATTGCTGTGCTGAAACGAGCCTTTGCCGCTATCATGCTTGTTGCCTCCTGAATGCTTATCGCTTATTCAGTAGTAACACGAAGCGCAACACGACATGCGAGCGGGTATTTCAAGCAGTTGCCGCAAGTAAGGTTGCTGTGACCAGCCCGCCCAGCACCACGATGGCATTACCCGCAGTCAAGAGCCGCCCCCGGCCACCCCATTCTCATCGCCCCAGTCGCTGCCATCGTCTGTGTGCATACACATCCAGATCCGCACCTCCACTATAATCCGAGCTAATTGGTCTGTATTTCTTCTATGTCAAAAAAAATTCCTCCAATGAACCCGCTGCGGGCGTTCTACGTCGTAGCGCGCACCCAAAGCCTGACCAAAGCGGCCAAAGAGCTTAATGTGGGCCAGTCTGCAATCAGCAAGCAACTGGACGTGCTGGAAAAATATCTTGGAGTAAAGTTATTTAGACGAGAACAAAGAGGCATCAGCCTGACGAATATCGGGCAAGAGCTGGGGGATCGCATCATCCCGGCGTTCGACCAGATCGCCGATGCCACTCACAGCATCATCGAACGCGGTAATGACAACAAGATACGTGTGCACACGTATACGACCTTTGCCGCTAAATGGTTGATCCCCCGACTGGAAAATTTCCATAAGCAATACCCGGAATTTTCCGTACTGATCATCAACTCGGTCAGCAATGTGGATTTCGAGAAAGATCGGATCGACTTCAGCATTCAGTTAGGCACAGGCAACCAGACAGACGCCGAAGCTGATCTCATGTTCGACGATATCATTGAACCTGTATGCAGCAAGGCCTTCCTGCAAAAGCATGCTCCTGAAACCAGGTACCCTCAAGCGTTGCTGCGCACGCGCTTATTGGTTTCACATTATCGGCCCAAGGGCGAATGGGACATGTGGGCGAAGGCGCACAATTACCTAACTGAAATCGCCGATACGCCGCAGATGAACTTCAGCAGCTCTGTCCTTACATGGCAAGCCGCCATGGACGGCTTGGGCGTAGCCATAGGACAAGCAGCTCTCTTGATTGACGATATTCAAGCGGGAAATCTGATATTTCCATTCAACCAGCCTGTAAGAACGGGGCTTTCTTTTTACTTGTTACGCCCCAAGGTACGTCGCGAAGCCAGGAAAGTAGTGCTTTTCAGAGACTGGATGCTTGCCCAAGCAGCAGCAACCAGGCCCCATTTGCCCGATTGCTGACTGCCACCCGCAGCGCTTGACCGCCCAAGCTGGTAAGCGATAACAGGCTTACCCTCATTACGCAGGAGCTTTGGGCGCACGCTGAGAAAACGAACGTCCAAAGACACCTTCTGCAATTCTGTTCTTCAAAACCTCAATGGATCCACCGGCTATCATCCAGCCACGAGTGCGTCGGACACAATATTCGACTAAAGCCTCTTGGCTGAACCCCATGCCACCCATGATTTGCATTGCGTCATTCGAGACATCCCATCCTGCCAGATTACAAGCCAGTTTCGCCATGGCAGTGCTTTGCGCCGAGGGCAATCCTTGCTCACCCTCCAGGGCTGCCTTATATAACAATAATTGAGCTTGCTCGAGCTTCATCCACATGTCGGCAAATTTCCATTGCAAGCCCTGAAATTCACATAGCTCACGACCAAACTGTTTGCGAACGGTGGCATGCTCCTTGGCCATGTTGAATGCGTAGCGGCCCAGCGCAAGGGCTCGAGAAGCATTCCCAAGGCGTTCCACATTGAAGCCGGAAATCTGCTTCTTGAAGCCGCCAGGGCCCAAAAGCAGATTTTCCTTTGGAACCCGACAATTGTCGAAATACAGTTGAGACCATTGTTCGCCATTCATAAAATTCGACGGCGTGCCTACCTCAAAGCCGGGTGTGCCCCGCTCCATAAGTATGGAACCTATGCCTCCTACACCTGGACCAAATCGGACGTAGATAAGGAACAGCTCTGCTTCCGGGCTATGCGTAGAGAAAATCTTGCTGCCATTGACGATGTAATGATCGCCATCAAGCACGGCTGAAGTTTTCAAATCGGTGACGGCGGAACCAGCATCAGGCTCGGTCATACCTAAGGAAATCAATTTCTTTCCTGCCAGCAGATCCGGCAAAAATCTGGCTTTTTGCTCTTTATTGGCATATTCCACAAAAGTACGGATAGGCCCAAAATTGCCTGCCTGCACAATGTCCGCACTTTTGGGGCACGCCAGTGCAACTTGCTGTATTGCCAGCACAGCATGCATCAAAGATCCGCCCTGCCCACCATCCTCTTCTGGAAACACTATGCCGAGCAAACCCTGCTCCGCCAGCAACTGTGCAGTTTCCCAGGGGTATTGACTGGAGTGAGCTCGATCCAGCGCCCCCGGCGCAAGTTTGTCTTGCGCGAATCGCGCTACGCTATCAGAAAACGCCTGATACTCTTCCGAAAGATTAAAATCCATGATAATCCAAGAAAAAAATTATTCTTTAATGTAGTTATCTTAAGCTTGGTCAGGTCCTGGCAGTTCTGCCAATAACGATCTCAAACATGCCAAAAAAACATATCAGCAATAAAAGCGAATGGCGGGAAAAGGCTGCACAAACGTACGTGACTCGTCTTTTTTCAAAAAA
>DATCYE010000113.1:0-5135 GCA_036570485.1 Pusillimonas sp.
TCATTCAGGCCTGCAAGCTGGCGGCCGACGGCGTTGTGCTGCATCGCTTGTTTTCGGTGCGTGCTCAAGGTCTGTTCGGAACTTTGGCCGATGATATGCAGTCGGATTATTTGTCGGGCCTGCTGATAGGCGAAGAAATCCGCGAGGCGCTGTCGGTGCTCGACAATATCAGGCCCAAGCAGGTGTACCTGATATGCAAGCCTACGCTTGCCGAGCGTTATCGAACGGCATTGTCGACCTTCGATATGGACGGCACCGAGTGCTCGCAGCGGGCCAGTTCGCGCGGCTTACTGGCCATCGCCCGCGAGCGTTCCTTGATTCTTTAACGAGACCAACACATGCATTTGCATTCTTATCTGGATCAGTTTCCGCTGATCGGCATCTTCAGAGGCCTTAAGCCCGATGAGGCGCTGGCGGTGGCCGACCCGGTGCTGGAGGCGGGCTTTCAGATACTGGAAATCCCCATGAATTCCCCGCAGCCGCTACAAAGCATAGAGCTGCTTGCCAAGCGATTTCCCGATCAGATCGTTGGCGGCGGCACGGTCATGTCGCCCGACGATGTCAAGCGCATTGCAGCGGTTGGCGGACGTTTGATTTTCATGCCGCATAGCGACCCGGCGGTGATTCGTCAGGCCAAGCTTTCGGGCCTGTTATGTATTGCCGGCGTGGCCACGCCCACCGAGGCGTTTGCCGCTTTGGCCAACGGCGCGGATGCCTTGAAGCTGTACCCGGCCGAGCAGCTTGCGCCCGTGGTTGTAAAGGCCTGGCGCGCGGTGGTGCCCAGTCAGCATAGGCTGTTGCCTGTCGGAGGGATTACGCCGCAGAGCATGAAGCCTTATCTGCTTGCGGGCGCCAACGGGTTTGGCCTGGGGTCGGCCTTGTACAAAGCGGGGATGACGCCCGGCACCGTCAAAGCCAACGCCATCGCCTTTCGCGATGAAGTGCGCCGGCTGACCGATGAAGGCTTGTTCAAGGCCTGATACCCAGCCGGAGCGGTTGACTGATTTAGCTGCGTATTTACTGCGCTATCTTGCGGCTAGGCGCGCGATCCAAATCCAGAATAGGGCCGGCCGGCACAATGCCGTTGGGGTTGATAGTGTGGTGGCTGCGGTAATAGTGCTGCTTGATGTGGTCGAAATTTATCGTAGCGGCAACACCGGGCCATTGATAAAGTTCGCGGGTATAGCTCCATAGGTTTTCGTAGTCGGCCAGACGTTTCAGATTGCACTTAAAGTGGCCGTGGTAAACCGCGTCGAAGCGGATCAAGGTGGTAAACAGACGCCAGTCGGCTTCGGTAACCTGATCGCCCAGCAGATAGCGCTGGTGCCCGAGCTTGATTTCAAGCTTATCAAGATAGGCAAATAGCTTGTCTACTTCCTGCTCGTACACATCTTGTTCCGTGGCAAAGCCGACTTTGTACACGCCATTGTTCACTGCGTCGTAGATCTCGGCGTTGACGACGTCGATTTGCGGCAGCAATTGCTCCGGGGCGTAATCGCCCTCCCTGGAGCAGATTCCGTCGAAGGCGGAATTGAGCATGCGAATGATTTCAGACGATTCATTACCGACGATGGTGTTGCGTTCCAGGTCCCACAGCACCGGCACGGTTACGCGTCCGCTGTAATCGGGCTGGGCCCGCTGATAAACCTGATAAAGATATTGTGCCTGCCCCACGGGGTCGGCTATCACGCCTGGACCCGGTTCGAAGGTCCAGCCGTTTTCCCCCATGTAAGGATTGACGACGGATACGCTTATCATCTGCTCCAGGCCTTTTAGCGCGCGCAGGATCAAGGTGCGATTGGCCCACGGGCAGGCCAGCGACACGTACAGGTGGTAGCGGCCGGGTTCGGCTCTGAATCCGCTGCCGCCGCTAGGGCCCGCACTGCCATCGGGGGTGATCCAGTTGCGGAACTGGGCATCGCTGCGTACGAAGCGTCCGCCTGTGCTGGCTGTGTCATACCATTGGTCGTGCCATTTGCCGTCTACGAGAAGTCCCATGTCGATTCCTTGTCATTAAGGCGCCGCGTGCGGGCTCCTTGTTTGTGGCGGCATCCGACCCAAGGCCGGATGCCATGCTCAACATTTACAACTTACCCGGCGATCGCTTCAAGAGCGATGTCCAGCGTAACGTCGTCGCCCACGCCCGGGGCAAATTTGCCGGCATTGAATTCGCTGCGCTTGATCACCGTGGTGGCGTTGGCGCCGATGGAATCCTTTTTAAGCATGGGGTGCGGGCCGTTGAAAAACGAGGTTACGGTCAGGGTGACCGGTTTGGTGATGCCCTTGATTGTCAGATTGCCTTCGATGCTGACCGGCTTGTCGCCTTCAAAAATTACCTTGGTGGATTTGAAGGTGGCTGTCGGAAATTTGGCTGTGTCCAGGAAATCGGCGCCCTGAATGTGGCCGTCGAACATCTCGAAGCCCGTATCGATGGATGTCATGTCGATGGTGACATCGACGTGCGCTTGCTTGGCGGCCTGGTCCAGCACGACCGTGCCCGTAGTTTTGTTAAAGCGCAGGATTTGCTTGGACATACCCATGTGGTCGTACGAGAAGCGTGGAAAGCTGTGGGTGGGATCCAGCGAATAGGTTTGCGGCGCGGCTATGGCCTGGGCGGCGAAAAGGGTAGCGAAAGCGGCGGCGATAAGGGTTTTTTTCATGATGAATCCTGTGTTGTCGGTATATGAAATAAAAACGAAAGCTTAGGTCGTACAGGCTTTAGGAATTGGCCTGTACATGAAACTTGATCTGGATGTCGTTGGCGACAATGCTGAAATCCTTCCATTGGCCTTCCCCGACGCCGAAGTCGGCGCGCTGGAAGGTAAAGCTGCCTTCAAAGATGCCGGTATTGCCGTCTTCCTTGAACGTGAAGGGGGCGCTTACTTCTTTTGCATTGCCCTTGATCGACAGGGTGCCGGTCACCTGATAGTTGCCGTCGCCCAGCGCCTCTACCTTGCCGGATTTGAAGCTGGCCAGCGGATGCGCCGCCAGGTTCAGCCATTCATTTTTCTCAAGCTCGGCGTTGGCTTCAGCGTAGCCGGCATCGATGCTGGCCAGGGAAATTTCGATGGCGACTTTGGCCGCCTCGGGCTTGGCCGGATCGAAGCTGAATTCGGTGGCCTTCATTTCGCCGAAATGCCCGTCCATGCTCACATTCATCTGGCTATAGCCAAAAGAGATGCGGCTGGCTTGGGGGTTCAGCGACGTGTATTCGATGGCGCCGGCGTTGCCGAATACACCCAGGCTTAATGCCGTCGTCAGGGCTAGCGGTCGCAGAAAAGAAATAGTCATGTGTTCTCCGTTGATCTTGAAAGTTCGTTAGTGTTCAGGTGTTGAGCAGGGTTGCAAGACGCCGCAACGCTTGATCGATCACGCTTTGCCCGCAAAAGGCAGCATGCGGGTCATCACCGTGTCCTTCTTGATGAAATGGTGCTGCAGCGCGGCGCCTACGTGTCCAATGACGACAACAAGCAACGTGTAGTTCAGCACCATGTGCACATCTTTCAGAACTGCGCCTAGCGTCACGTTTTTAGAAACCAGGTCTGGCAAGGGCATGACGCCGAACCACACAACTTGGAATCCTTGCGCCGAACTCATCAGCCAGCCGCTTAAGGGTATTGCCAGCATCAATGCATAAAGCAGCCAGTGCGCGGCATGCGCGGCGAGGCGTGCCATGGGTTTCATGGCCAGCGGAAATTCCGGGGCCTTGTGGCTCATGCGCCATGCCAGGCGAACCACAATCAAGACAAGCAGGCTTACGCCGGCCCATTTATGCCAGGCATACAGCTTTAGCTTGTTGGGCGACAAGGGTAGATCGTGCATATAGAAGCCCAGGGAAAACGTGCCGATCAGGCCCAGGGCGACCAGCCAGTGCAGGAATATCGCGGTGCGTGTGTAGCGGTGGTTCATGGTTGGTCTTGTGGTCTTGTTGATGGTGTTACTTTAGAAGCTTTATATGACTGAATAAATGGCCTAAACTTACATTCACTATTCCTATTATCGGAATAATGTCATGATTCAAAGGGGACGCGCTATGGATCGTTTGCTGTCTATGCAGGTTTTCGAACGGGTGGCCGACGAAGGCGGTTTTGCCGCAGCCGCCCGGGCCATGGACCTGTCCCCACCCGTGGTGACACGGTTAATCGCCGACATCGAGGCCTATTTAGGTACGCGGCTGTTCCAGCGCACCACGCGGCGGGTTCCGCTGACCGAGGCCGGCGAGGCCTATCTGGCACGCGTGCGTCAGATACTGCAAGACGTCGACGAGGCCGATGCCATTGCCAGCGCGCACACGCACGAACTTGCGGGCCGCTTGCGCGTGCATACGCAACCGGTCCTTGCCAGTTATGTAATAGCGCCGATGCTATCGGCGTTTCGCCAGCGCCATCCCGGCATAGTGGTCGATATTGAAGTAGAGGCGCACAGAGACCCACCCATCGAAGACTACGACATTACCCTGTTGGGAACCGATGCCGGCTTCAATGCCGATATCGTCGCTCGTAAAGTCGTTGAGTCCGACGTCATTCTGGTGGCCTCGCCCTCTTACGTGAAACGCAAAGGGCTGCCGAAAGTACCCGGCGATTTGGCGCAGCACGACTGTTTGCGCCTTAAAAGGCCGGATGAGCCGCTACGGGGGTGGCGCATGTGGCGCGAACCGAGTCCCCACCAAGTCACCGAAGTCAGCGCTGACCCTGTTCTTATCGCCAACCATACCGATACGCTGCTTCGTGCGGCCTTGGATGGCGCGGGCATTACATCGATATCGTTCGATATTGCCGCGCCTTACCTTAATAGCGGCGAACTGCTGCGTGTATTGAGCCCTTGGATCACCGGACGGCTTGCCATGTACGCGGCATTACCCAGCCGCAAGTTCATCCCGCAGCGGTCGCGCGTTTTTCTAGACTATCTGGTAGAAAAAACCCGGGAACAAAACAACAAGGCCCTGGAGATAAGCACGACTATTTAATGGCAGCGTGCTAGGCGAACCCCCTCACGAAATTTGGGTGAACTGGCAAGATATCGAAAGTGGCATCAAGGACGCGTATATGAAAACCATTGGCTTAATCGGTGGAATGAGTTGGGAATCGACCATTCCTTACTATCGCCAGATCAACGAAGCAATCAAGCAGCGTCTT
>DATCYE010000114.1:0-3636 GCA_036570485.1 Pusillimonas sp.
CTTTCCATAACCAGGATCAGGTCGGCGCTTCTGCACATGGCCTGCGTTATTTGCTGGGCTCTATGCGCCGACAAGTCCAGGCCATGCTGGTGGGCGATGTCTTGCGCTGTGCTGTCGGCCGGGTGGCCGACCAGCGCGGCCAGACCCGCCGAATGCACGGTCTTGTCCGGGAAGTGCTGCTTGAGCAGCGCTTCGGCCAGGGGGCTGCGGCAAATATTGCCGATACATACGAGCAGAATGCGGTTCATGGTCATGATCGTCTTACTTCGTCGTGTTCCGGGTGTTGATGAACAGCGAGTTGTAGCTTGGCAGCAGGTTGGTGATGAAGCGATTCCATCGCACCACCGGCGCCGGGTCCACATACACTACGTCTCTGGGCTGTAGCTGGAAGTCGTTGGCCAGGACGAATGACGCCGGCGAACTGGCGTCCAGGTGATAGATTTCCGGCAGCGCGTCTTCACCGCCCAACTCGACCGGCAATTTGCGTACCACATAGATCTGGCTGGCGTCGGCAGTCCAGGGATTCGGGCCGCCCGATTCACCCAGGGCTTCGGTCAGCGATAAACGTCCGTCATGCAGCGGCAGCGCGCGCGGCGTCCATACCTCTCCCATAATGAACACCTGCGATTCGACTTGATTGCGCACGCGCAGCAAATCGCCGTTAGCCAGCAGAATACGGTTGGGGTTAACGCCCTGGCGGGTCAGCCTGGGCAGGTTGATGCGTATGGTTTTATCGTTGCGGGTCAGCGCAATGAATGATCGATCGGCTTCTTCGCTGAAGCCGCCTGCGCGATTGATGGCTTCGGGCAGGGTCATGGGGATGTCGTCCAGCGTTTGCAAGCCTGGTGTGCGCACCTCGCCGTCCACGTATATTCGGCCGTTGCGGTAGGCCTGGATACGTACGGTGATCTGTGGGTCTTGCACATACTTGGACAGGCGCCGCGTCAGCAGCTCGCGCGCTTCGTTTTCGGTCAGTCCGGCAAGTTTGATTGGGCCGATGAAGGGAAACTGTATGGTGCCGTCGGGATTGACGTTATAGCCATTACCGACGTCGGCCTGGCTGGTCGAACCCATGCTACGGTTGGAGGTGGCCGGTGTCAGGCCCAGTTCCGGGTGGCCCCAGACGACAATGTTGACGACATCGCTGCGTCCGATTCGATAAGCTTTGCGTGTGCCGAACAAGCGCTTTACGTCTTTATCGACGCCGTTGCCGGCGGCTTTGCGTTGCTGGGTAATTAGCGCGGGGGTGATGGGAGTCAGCGTGCCTGCGGGCGCTGCATCTTCCGTGGCGCCGCCATACTGGGTTTTGGCGCCCATGCGCATGCCCGGTGCCATTGCGCAGGCTGCCAGCAGGTAAGCCATGGCCAGGATAGCTAGCGTCGGTCGCATTCTGCCCATAACGCTGAAGAGATGGGCCGGAGTCGAAGTCGTCATCTAGGTTCTTTTTATTAAGTCTTAAAAGGAAAGCCAGGCAAGTTCAAAGCGATAGGCAATAGCTACCGCAGCGGGTGCGCCGCTTGGCGGCATCCTGAAGTTATGAACATTGCCCGAGTGGCTATCGGGTTGTGGGCGTCGGCGGGCACAGCCGCAGACAAGGGCAACGACCAATCTATCATCGGAGCCAAAGCGGGCTGTAACAAACCGCAGATGTTTACAACGGAAAAGTCCATGGCTTTGCGCCATCGAAAAACTGAATGTCCGGCTTTGTTTTTGCACTTTGTGTCAAAACGAAGCGCGCGGCTTGGCGAATTTGTTACGCAAGCAAGGGTGAGTACCGGGGTTCATGTGACATGACTTGTATGGTGTCTTGAAAAGACGAAACCATATGTCACCTGCTGCTAAAAACGCGTCATTCGATTGTCAAATTCGATTCGGCGAAATAAGGCTGAATCGTTGCTTACTGTTGCAAGCTATGTGCTGTTTTTTGCAAGTTTGCCGCTGCTTTCTTCGTCGCTGACAAGAATTGTTTAGTCGGTTTGAACTGGCGGCCATAGAAAAAAGCCATTCGTTTTGAATGGCTTTTTGGTGGATGCGCACATGCAAGATTTGCTTAGGGGAATTCCTGGCGGGTATGCATGACGGCAAGAATCTTGACCTGATCGGTTCGCACTTCACCCACAACAATGTAATTGGGATGAGCCAATACTTCGCGAGTACCCGGCACGCGGCCTGGTCTATATATATAGGGATAGTCCGACATCGGCAGTACCGAGTTTTCGATCAGGTCGTGCATGGACAGCGCGGCATGTACGTCGACATCGGCGATATGGCCGATGATGGTGTCTAAGTCGTTAAGTGCGGCTGCACTCCAGGATATGGGTAGCATGGTTATCTGGTTCTTAGCGTTGCAATAGCAGACATTCAGCGCTTGGCCGGTCTGGTGGCGGATTTTTCTTGCTCTGCCAATTTGTTGGTCAGTTTTTGGCGCATAAGAGCCATGGCTTCGTCATGAGGCGTATCCATGCCGGAATCACTGCGCCCGCCTTGTACTTTGGCACGAAACCAGCGATCGTAGCTGATGGCTTGTTCTTCGGACTGGAATTCCGAAACGATAGAAGAGAAGGCGGCGCTCATGAAAAAGTTCCTTATGGATCAATCCAGTATAAAACAATTTGGCACAACTGGGAGGCTCGTGTTGCAGGTGTATTTCGGCCCAGTTTGATTTTCTGCCTTACCCGCCGCATCCGCACGCAGCGCCCCCTGACCTTGAGCCTAGCCAGAATATTCGGATGCAATAATAAAAAAGGATACTCTGCGTCCATTGCGTAGTTTTTCCAGCAAAGCCTTGTGCCGCGCTTTAAACGCCTAGTGATTATCACGCGGGACTTTGGATCCGCTTTTGCCTACCAGGAAATCCAGGTCGACCCCTTCGTGCGCTTGCAGTACGTGGTCCACATATAGCTTTACGTAGCCCCGGTCGGTATGAATGGCGGGGGGCTGCCATTGGGCACGGCGCGCCTCCAGTTCGGCGTCATCCACGTGCAGGTGCAGATTGCGGCCCGGCACGTCCAGCGTGATCAGGTCGCCGTTTTGCACCAATGCCAGCGGGCCGCCTATGGCCGCTTCGGGCGAGGTGTGCAGCACGACGGTACCGTAGGCCGTACCCGACATGCGTGCGTCGGAAAGGCGGATGATGTCGTTGATGCCTTTCTTTAGCAGCTTGGGCGGCAAGGGCATATTGCCCACTTCAGCCATGCCGGGATAGCCTTTGGGGCCGCAATACTTAAGAACCATGACGCAGTTCTCGTCGATGTCCAGGTCGTCGTCGTTGATGCGGGCGTGCAGGTCTTCGATGGATTCAAACACCACGGCGCGGCCGGTGTGTTTAAGCAGATGCGGCGAGGCGGCCGAGGGCTTGATGATGGCGCCGTTGGGCGCCAGGTTGCCGCGCAGCACGGAAATGCCGGCGTTGGCCTTGAATGGTTCATTGTAGGAATGAACCACTTCGGGCCGCCAGCAGGGCGCCTGGGCTATGTTTTCGCCCAGCGTACGGCCATTGACTGTCAGTGCCGACAGATGCAGCAGATTTTGCTCGCCTAACTGGTTAAGAATGGCGGGCAATCCGCCGGCTTCGAAGAAGTCTTCCATCAGGTAGCGGCCCGACGGCATCAGGTCTAGCAGGCAGTGCACATTGCG
>DATCYE010000115.1:0-5461 GCA_036570485.1 Pusillimonas sp.
AGAATTCGGTGGCCGTCTTGCGCTGTATGCCGGCCATCATGCCGCTGATTATCGTGGCCCCCGAGCGCGATGTTCCCGGCACCATGGCCAGGCACTGTGCAAAGCCCACCACCAGCGCCTGCTTCCAGCTGATTTCCTCAAGGGCGTGGGCCGTCGCCCGTCGCGAAGACACACTGTCGTCGCCTTGAGCATCTGCGCCCGGCACGGCCGTCTTGGCGTACTGCGGCTTGCGTTCGACCCAAAGCATAATCAAACCGCCCACGATCAGGGTAACCACAAATACCCCCGGATTATGGAAAAGAGCCTTGATGTACTTGATCATGACCGCGCCAATCACCGCGGCCGGCAGGAAGGCAATAAAAAGATTGCGCATGAACATGACTTCGCTGCGCTCCCCGGACAGCGTTCCCCGTATCAGCTGCCAAAGTCGCGCCCGGAATATCCACATAACGGCCAGTATGGAGCCGAACTGAATGACGACCTCGAACACCTTGTCATTGCCGGACGAAAAGTTGATCCAATCGCCTATAAGCAGCAAATGGGCCGTACTGGATACGGGGATGAATTCGGTAAAACCTTCGATCAGGCCCAGAAACAGGGCTTTGAACATAAACCACACGTTATCGGTCATATTTTCCCATTGTCGATGTCATCGGCCTGATGATACAGGCGCTCGACCTGAACCGTAGCAATGCGGCGGCCGTCCAGGCGTAACACGGTGAAACGAAAGGTGGCGTGCTCCTGCCTAAGTTCACAACTGTCTCCGGGTTTGGGCAGATGGCCGAAACGCTCCAGCAGGTAGCCCGCCAATGTTGAATAGTCTTCCTCGTCATCGACCAGGCCGTCGGTATTAAGCAGAAGCTCCAGATGATGCAGGTCGGCGGCGCCATCGGCACGCCAACGATTTTCACCATCGGCGGCTATATCCGGCGTTTCGTCCTCGTCAGGAAACTCCCCGGCAATGGCTTCGAACACGTCTATAGGCGTCACTACGCCTTCTATCTCGCCGAACTCGTCCGTGACCAGCACCAACTGACCACGCGACCGTTTCAACGTATCCATCAAGCGCAGCACGCCTATCGATTCGTGCACGATGATGGGGTCGCGCAAGCGCGACAGGCGTATGGTGCCGTGAGTGATGAGGTCGGCAATCATTTCCTTGGCGCGCCCGATGCCTATCACTTCATCCAGCGAACTGCGGCACACCGGAAAAAAACTGTGCGGCGCCTTGACGATCTGCTGGCGCAATGCCGCTGGATCATCATCCAGGTTTATCCATGAGATATCGTTACGCGGGGTCATGATGGAGTGGATGCTGCGATCAGCCAGCGTCAGCACGCCGCTAACCATGTAGCGCTCCTCGTCGCCAAATACCTGCACGGGCGCCTCGGTCTGGGCCTCCTGTTCGGGACCCGCCATGGGACGTTTACCCAACATGCGCAGCACCCCCTCGGCTGTACGCTCGCGCAGCGGACGGCGAGAGTCGAGCTTGCGCATATTGCGCCGGGTCAGTTGATTCAGTATTTCGATCAGAACGGAAAAGGTGATGGCGGCGTACAAATAACCTTTGGGCACCGCAAATCCAAAACCTTCCGCCAAAAGGGAAAAGCCGATGGTCAGCAAAAAGCCCAGACACAGGATGACGACCGTGGGGTGCGCGTTGACGAATTGCGTCAAGGGCTTGGAGGCGACCAGCATCAGGCCGATGGCAATCACGACCGCCATCATCATGATGGCCAGATGATCGACCATGCCCACGGCGGTAATGACGGCATCGATAGAGAACACCGCATCAAGAATGACGATCTGCGTGACAATGACCCAGAAGCTGGCATGCATGCTTGAACCCGAGGCATGCGCACTGCGGCCTTCGACCCGCTCATGCAGTTCCAGCGTTCCCTTAAGCAGCAGAAAGAAGCCGCCCACAATCAGGATAAGGTCGCGCCCCGAGAACTCCAATGGGCCAATGGCGAATAAGGGCGCCGTAAGCTTGATCAGCCACGACATGACCGACAGCAGCACCAGCCGCATCAATAACGCCAACGACAGGCCCAGCACGCGCGCCCGATCGCGCAGCGCAGGCGGCAATTTCTCGACCAGGATGGCGATGAAAATAAGATTGTCTATGCCCAGGACGATTTCGAGAACGACCAGGGTAAGTAGGCCGACCCACGCAGAGGGGTCCAGCATCCACTCCATCAAACAACTCCGTTATGGACGATGATCAATCCTGCAAATAAGCCAGCATCTGCGGAAAAATCTTGGGCGTCGCGGCCAATACATTGCCGCTTTTCATCCAGCCCTGCTCGCCATCGAAATCGGCGATCAAGCCGCCGGCCTCGAGAATAAGCAGACCGCCTGCGGCCAGATCCCAGGGCTTCAGATTAAGGCCGCAAAAGCCATCCAGGCGACCTGCGGCAACATAGGCGAGATCGAGCACGGTTGATCCGAGCCGGCGCGCTGCGGCGCATTCGGACAGCATGCCCGCAAAACGCGTACCCGAAGCCACCGTGGAGGCCGAACCCGGCACATGGGCGCCCAAAAGAGCATCGTGATAGCGCAGTTGGCCCGACACACGAACACGCCGATCGTTCAGGAAGGCACCGCCGCCACGGCTGGCGGTAAACAGTTCGTTGCGCGACGGATCGTAGATTACGGCCTGCGTCACCTGGCCGCGTTGCGCCAAGGCAATCGAGACGGCATAGATGGGCAGCCCATGAATAAAGTTGGTCGTGCCGTCCAGCGGATCGATGATCCATTGGAACTCAGCCGGCTCGTCGCCAGACTGCCCGGCAGCGGGGTGCGTGCCGGATTCTTCGCCCAGAAAGCCATGGTCTGGATACGCAGTACGCAGCACATCGATTATGGCCTCTTCAGCGGCATGATCCACTTCCGTGACATAATCTTTAGGCCCTTTGCGTGCCACTTGCAAGCGTTCCAGGTCGAGGCTGCCACGATTTATGATGGTGCCAGCACGGCGTGCCGCCTTGATGGCGGTATTGAGCATCGGGTGCATAAAATTCCGTAATTGAACAAAAATTGTTGACGCCAAACGCTACCCGATCCGGTCAGTTGCACAAGGCAGTGCGAGCAGGCGTCGACCAATAAACCATCTATTTTAAATGACTCAGACGTTTTCCCCCGAAACGCAGGTATTTCCCTCTGGAATACAGGCCCCTTCTTCCGAAAAACAGGCCGCCAGCCAGGGGATGGCTGACGCTTTCTCCCGCGTCCGCTTCATTATGGTGCATCCCAGCCATCCCGGAAACGTCGGCGCGGCGGCACGTGCCATCAAGACCATGGGTTTCCATGATCTATGCCTGGTTGCGCCGCGTTTTCCCGATGTGTTGGACCTACCCGAAGCACAATCGCTGGCCAGCGGCGCCACCGACGTCCTGGCGGCTGTAAGCATCGTTCCTACCCTGGCGCAAGCCCTGGCGCCGGTAACGCTGGCGTTTGCCTTGACGGCGCGTGCCCGAGTGCTCGGCCCACCGCCTTGCGACATTCGCGAAGCCGCCCTGGCGGCCCGTGAACACCTGCAAGGCGCCCTCGGGCCGGTGGCCATCGTGCTGGGTACGGAAAGGTCGGGGCTCACCAATGAGGACATCGCGCTCTGCCAAAGGGTATGCCATATTCCAGCCAACCCCGAATACAGTTCATTGAACGTAGCCCAGGCACTACAACTGGCCGCCTGGGAAATGCGCTACGCATTGGCCAGCGCCGCAGGCATGCCTTTGCTGCCCACAACGGAAGGCCAGCCCGAGGCAGGCGCCCTGCCTGCCCCGAATGAAAAGGTGCAGGCATTGATGACCCATTGGGAGCAGGCCGTAACCGAGGTTGGTTTTTTAGACCCGCAGCACCCCAAGAAACTGATGCCGCGCATGCGCCATATGTTCGGGCGCAACGGCCTTAGCCACGACGAGGTCGATATGATGCGCGGCCTGTGCACGGCCATGATCAAGACGGCGGCCAAGGCCAGGCGCTAAGCCTTAGCCCGATACGACAGGCAGGCCTGCCAAGCGGGAAAGCTCGGCCTGTCCCAGGCTGCAGCAGTCGTCGACCAGCACCACCTTGCCGTCCTTCAGGTCGAACACCGCCAGGTCGGTGTAGACGCGTGTGACGCAGCCCACGCCGGTCAGCGGATATGTGCAGCGCTCTACCAGCTTGCTTTGTCCCTCGCGCGTCAGCAATTCCATCAATACATAGACCGATTTGGCGCCTATGGCCAGATCCATGGCGCCGCCAACGGCCGGAATTGCATCGGGTGCGCCGGTATGCCAGTTGGCCAGGTCGCCGAAACGCGATACCTGGAAGGCCCCCAGCACGCAGATATCAAGATGGCCGCCACGCATCATGCCGAAGGAATCGGCATGATGGAAGTAAGCGCCGCCCGGCAATAAGGTAACCGGCTGCTTGCCGGCGTTGATCAGGTCGGGATCTTCGGTGCCCGGCTCGGGGGCCGGGCCCATACCGATAACGCCGTTCTCGCTGTGCAGCATGATCTCGCGATCCGCAGGCAGGTAATTGGCGACTTTGGTGGGCAAGCCGATACCCAGATTTACCACGCTGCCTTCGGGAATGTCTTGTGCAACGCGCGCCGCCATTTGTTCACGGTTCAATCGATTCATTTTGATGCTCCCAGGGCAACGACCCGCTGAACGAAAATGCCGGGCGTAACAATGGTTTCCGGATCAAGCGCCCCCAGCTCGACGATTTCATCCACCTGCACCACGGCCACCTTGGACGCGGTCGCCATAATGGGCCCGAAATTACGTGCTGTCTTGCGATACACCAGATTGCCCCAACGATCGGCGCGCAATGCCTTGACCAAGGCGTAGTCGGCGTGCAGCGGATATTCAAGAATGTAATCGCGCCCGTTTATCGTGCGCTGCTCTTTGCCTTCGGCCAAGGGCGTGCCGGCGCCCGTGGGCGTATAGAAACCACCGATGCCGGCGCCTGCGGCCCGGATGCGCTCGGCCAGATTGCCCTGCGGCACCAATTCCAGCTCGATTTTTCCGGCTCGATACAAGGCATCGAATACCTGCGAATCGGCCTGGCGCGGAAACGAACACACAATCTTCCTTACCCGTCCGGCCGCCAACAAGGCAGCCAGCCCGGTCTCCCCATTGCCCGCATTATTATTCACTATGACCAGATCTTTTGCCCCCTGGTCAAGCAAGGCGTCGATCAGTTCCTTTGGTTGGCCGGCAAGGCCGAAGCCACCGACCATAATGCAAGCACCGTCGGGAACATCGGCCAAAGCCTGTCGCGCGCTATCGAAAATTTTGGAGATCATGCCTATTCCTGCTGTAAATACGATCATCAAAAGTCAGATGGCCGGCTACCCAAGCGGCCGGCCATCGTGGGTTGACAGAGTCAGCCTAGTCCACTGTGGCGCCGGAAGCCTTGACCACCTTGGCCCAGTTGTCGACTTCGGACTTGATGAAAGTTCCGAATTCGG
>DATCYE010000116.1:0-6504 GCA_036570485.1 Pusillimonas sp.
TTACGACGACGCCGATTTCGTACGCGACCTGTATGGCGCAACTGGCGTCACCGCCTTGCCAGGCAGCTTTCTGGCACGCGAGGCGCACGGCACCAACCCCGGCACCCGCCGCATTCGCATCGCTCTGGTAGCCCCTCAACAGCAATGCGTCGAAGCCGCCGAACGAATCGCCGATTTTGTGCGCAGACGCATGCAGCCATAGCGCGCCGGCCAATTCTTTTTCGTGGCCGGCAGCAAGACGACCACGGACATCCGCAACCCTCTTGCTTCCGATCCAACAAGTAGAACGCCTATGACCACAGACCTGCAAAGCACCATAGAACAAGCATGGGACGCCCGTGCCGATATCTCCCCGAGCTCCGGACATAAAGACGTACACGAAGCCGTACTGGCTACGTTGGAAGCTCTGGATCGCGGCAAGTTGCGCGTCGCCGAAAAATCCGACGGACAATGGGTGGTGCATCAGTGGGTCAAAAAAGCCGTGTTGCTGTCCTTTCGGCTAGAGAACAATCGCGTCATGGGCGATGGCAGCCTGCAGTTTTACGATAAGGTTGCGACAAAATTTGAAAGTTACGACGCCCAGGACTTCGCCGCCGCCGGCTTTCGGGTGGTACCCCCGGCGGTAGCCCGCAAAGGCGCCTTTATTGGCAAGAACGTGGTGCTGATGCCCTCTTACGTCAATGTCGGCGCCTATGTCGACGAGGGCGCCATGATAGACACCTGGGCCACCGTGGGTTCTTGCGCGCAGATAGGCAAGAACGTGCATTTGTCGGGCGGCGTCGGCATAGGCGGCGTGCTTGAGCCTTTACAGGCCAACCCAACCATCATCGAAGACAACTGCTTCATCGGCGCCCGTTCCGAGGTCGTCGAAGGCGTGATCGTCGAAGAGAACTCCGTGCTGGCCATGGGCGTTTTCATTTCCCAAAGCACCAAAATATACGACCGGGCAACAGGCGAAATCACCTACGGACGAGTACCGTCCGGTTCGGTTGTCGTGCCCGGTTCGCTGCCCTCGGCCGACGGTTCGCACAGCTTGGCCTGCGCTGTCATCGTCAAACGCGTCGACGCTCAAACGCGCTCCAAAACCAGCATCAATGAACTGCTGAGGTCCTGATGACCAACTCCTCTGTACTTGAACTGACCAAAGATCTTATCGCCCGCCCGTCGGTTACGCCCGACGATCACGGTTGCCAGCAATTGCTGGCGGACCGCCTGCGGGCAGTGGGCTTCACTTGCGAAACCCTGGTGTTTGGCGAGGTTACTAATCTTTGGGCGCGGCGCGGCGCGGCTGCACCGCTACTGGTATTCGCCGGTCATACCGATGTGGTTCCCACCGGGCCTCTGGAACAATGGGACAGCCCCCCCTTCACCCCGACGGAACGCGACGGCAAGCTATACGGCCGAGGGGCGGCCGATATGAAAAGCTCGATTGCCGCTTTTGTCGTGGCTGTGGAAGAGTTCGTAGCAGCTCACCCCGACCACGGCGGCTCCATCGGCCTATTGATTACCGCCGACGAAGAAGGCCCGTCGGTGAATGGCACGCTCAAAGTGTGCCAAGCCTTGTCGGCCCGTGGCGAGCAGCTTGATTACTGCATCGTGGGCGAGCCGACCTCGGTCGATACACTGGGCGATACGGCCAAGAACGGACGGCGCGGATCGCTGTCGGGCAAACTGACGGTAAAAGGCAAGCAAGGCCATATCGCCTACCCCCACCTGACGCGCAACCCCATACATTTGCTGGCCCCGGCCCTGGCCGAACTGACCGCCCAGGAATGGGACGCCGGCAATGAGTATTTTCCGGCAACCACCTTCCAGGTTTCCAATCTGCATTCGGGTACCGGTGCAACCAACGTGGTACCCGGTACCGCTGTAATGGACTTCAATTTCCGATTTTCCACCGTCAGTACGCCCGATGGTCTGAAACAAAAAGTTCAAGCCATACTGCAAGACCACAAGCTGGACTATGATCTGGACTGGACGCTGGGTGGAGAGCCTTTCCTGACGCCCAAAGGCGAACTGAGCAATGCGTTGCGGCAGGCCATCCAAGATGAAACCGGCGTGGCCGTTCAGCTTTCAACAACGGGGGGCACATCAGACGGTCGCTTCATTGCCAAGATTTGCAAGCAAGTCATCGAGTTCGGCCCCATCAACGCCAGCATTCATCAACTGAACGAACATATCCAGCTCGACGCCTTCGAGCCACTGAAGAACATTTATCGACGCACGCTCGGGCTATTGCTGCCCGACCCTGACTGACCGGAGCCTGCATGCACGACACCGCCCACCACGAGCTTTTCACATTGCGCGATCTAATGCGTTATGCCGTCAGCCAATTCAATGTATCTAGCCTGTCCTTCGGACACGGCAGCGACAATGCCTGGGACGAGGCCGCTTATCTGTTGCTGCATACCCTGCATCTGCCGCTCGATACGCTGGAGCCATTCCTGGACGCGCGCGTGCTGCCCGAAGAGCGGCAACGCTTCCTGGAACTGCTCAAGCGCCGTATAACGGAACACGTGCCCGCCGCCTACCTGACCGGCGAGGCCTGGCTGCAAGGCCACCGTTTCATGGTCGATCCACGCGTCATTATTCCGCGCTCGCCTATTTCGGAACTGCTGGCCGATAGCTTAAGCCCCTGGGTCAGCGACCCGGACGACGTCGATTTCGTGCTGGACCTGTGTACCGGATCGGGCTGCCTGGCCGTGCTGGCCGCGCTGGCCTTCCCCAATGCCCAGGTCGATGCCGTGGACGTATCCGAGCACGCCCTGGAAGTCGCCGATCAAAATATCGAGCTATCGGGTTTGGACGGCAGGATCAACACCCATTGCAGCGACTTGTTCGATCAGTTGCCGCAATGCGAATACGGGCTAATCGTCTGCAATCCGCCCTACGTCAATAATCATTCCATGGAAAATCTACCGCAGGAATATCGCCACGAGCCTACCCTGGCGCTAGCCGGCGGCGAAGACGGCATGGATCTGATACGCCGCCTGTTGCAGCAGGCGCCCGACTTCCTGGCCCCAGACGGCATACTGGTGCTGGAAATCGGCAACGAATACGCGAATTTCATTGCAGCCTTTCCCCAGCTCGATCCGGTCTGGCTAAGCACCGAAAACACCGAAGACCAGATCCTTATGCTGACAAGGGAGCAACTGGCCTCGTGATTCGCGCTACCGGTCTGACACTGCGCCGTGGCACCAAGGTGCTGCTGGACGGCGCCGATTTTGTGGTCAATCCCGGCGAGCGCGTCGGTATCGTAGGCAAGAACGGCGCAGGTAAATCCACTTTGTTCTCGCTGCTTCAGGGCAGGCTGGACGCCGACGCCGGAACGCTGCTGATGCCCGCCGGTTGGCGCATCGCCAGCGTCGAACAGGAAATCAGCCATAACGACATGCCGGCGCGCGAATTCGTGATCGACGGCGACACGCATTTGCGGGCCTTGCAGGCCGAACGCGCTGCAATCCCCGATAGCAACGGTCACCGCATTGCCGAGCTGGAATCGGCCCTGGTCGAAGCCGACGCCTGGAGTGCTCCGTCGCGGGCTGAACAGCTGTTGGCGGGGCTGGGCTTTGCCCCAGCGCAATGGATGAGCCCCGTAAAAAGCTTTTCCGGTGGTTGGCAAATGCGGCTGGCACTGGCGCGGGCGCTGATGGCGCCCTCTGAACTGCTGCTGCTGGACGAACCCACCAACCACCTGGATCTGGACGCCATGCTGTGGCTGGAACGCTGGCTGGGTGCTTACCAGGGTACCGTCTTGCTGATTTCACACGACACCGAATTCCTGGATGCCGTAGCAAAGACCATACTGCACTTCGATCAGGCCAAGCTGCTGCGCTATAAGGGCGGCTATGAAGACTTCCTGACCCAACGCGCCGAACGTCTGCGTCAGACTCGTCTGGCCTGGGATAGGCAAACGCGCGAAACCGCCCGGTTGCAAGGCTTCATCGACCGTTTCAAGGCCAAGGCCACCAAGGCCAAGCAAGCGCAAAGCCGCGTGAAGGCATTGGCGCGCATGGAAGTCCTGGCGCCCCTGCAAGCGGAATCGGGCATAGATATACGCATTCCCGAACCCACCAGCATGCCCGACCCGCTGCTGGTGCTGGACAAGGTATCCACCGGCTATCAGAGCGCAGACGGTGGCAGCCGCCAGATCTTGAGCGACGTACAGCTTATGGTGCGCGGTGGCGCGCGCATCGGCGTGCTGGGTGTAAACGGAGCGGGCAAGAGCACGCTTATCAAGACCCTGGCCGGACAGTTGCCGGCGCTGGCGGGCGAGCGCCGGGCCTCCAAGGGATTGGAAATCGGCTATTTCGCCCAGCATCAGCTGGACATGCTGGACTTGACCTCAACCCCTCTGCAGCACCTGCTGCGGCTGGCACCGCAAACCCGCGAACAAGAGCTGCGCAACTACCTGGGCGGCTTCGGCTTCAGCGGCGACACCGTCAACAGCCCGATTGCCCCCATGTCGGGCGGTGAAAAAGCCCGTCTGGCTTTATCGCTTATAGTCTGGCAAAAACCCAATCTGCTCTTGCTGGACGAGCCCAGCAACCACTTGGATGTGGATACCCGTGAAGCACTGGCCACTGCCCTGGCCGAGTTTGCCGGCAGCGTGCTGCTGGTATCGCATGACCGGCATCTGCTACGCACCACGGTGGACAGCTTCTGGGTCGTGGCCGACGGCCAGGTACAGGAATTCGACGGCGACCTGGAAGACTATCGGGACTGGTTGACCACGCGTGCCGCCGCTGTGCGGGCCGAAGCGCGCAACGACGCGCCGGCAACCGGCGCAGACGGCTTGGTCGATCGCAAGGCTCAGCGTCGCCAGGAAGCCGAAGAACGCCAGCGCCTTGCCATACTGCGCAAGCCGCTGGACGCACGCTTAAAGAAAGTCGAAACAGGCATGGAGGCCGCCGGCCAGCGCCTGCAAACGCTCGATGCCCTGATTGCCGATCCCGATTTCTATTCCGAGGCGCGCCGCGAAGAACGCCTGAAGGTGCTCGAAGAGCACGGCGAACTAAGCAAGCGGCATGCCACGCTGGAAGAGCAATGGCTGGAAATCCAGGAAGAGCTGGAAGCCTTATCGGCAGGCTGACAAGGTCAGGCGGCCCCGCTACGCTTCGTAGCTGACAATGACCACATCGGCCGCCTGCTGCCGTATCGGGACCAGAGCCTGATACGCTGCCGATTCGTGCCACCCATCTATGGCCGAGCGATCTGGAAAACGTATCACCACGGTATCGGTGTAGGCATGATCGCCGGCCAGCACCCGAGCCTTGTTGCCCCGGAACACCAGCGTAGCCCCCCAGGGTGCAACCGTATCCGGAACCCTGCGGCAGTACTCAGCCCATTTCTCCGCATCTTTAACGGTGATGTGCCCGATGATATAGGCGCTTTTGCTTTCCATCTTGTCTCGCTTATGGTTTTGATTGCTCTGCTTTACTGTTGTTTTAGTAAGGCTCTTTTTCCATTGTGATGCTACACCCGTACAGGCGTGCACGGCCCGACCACATGCCGAAAAACGAATAAGGATATATTTTTATAGTATTTCAGTATTAAGGGCAGGCTCTATAGAATAAAAAACAATATAAACCCTTTACAAAGCATTATCCATGAGCCGCCTTACTATCCAAACCGCCGACACCGTACACCCAGACGCCAAGGACCGCCTGCTTGCCGCCCAGAAAAACAATGGCTTCCTGCCCAACCTGATAGGTGTCCTGGCCAATGCCCCCACCGCTCTGGAAACCTATCAAGTTGTCGGCGCCATCAATGCGCGCACCGGCCTGACGGCCGCCGAGCGCGAGGTTGTGCAAATTACTGCAGCCACCCGCAACGGCTGCGGTTTCTGCGTCGCCGGCCATACAGCGCTGGCCCGCAAGAAACTGGCCATGCCCGAAGAAATCATCCAGGCGTTGCGTAACACCAATGCATTGAGCGATCCAAAACTTAACGCGCTGGCCCAGTTCACGCTGGCTGTGATCGACCTGAAAGGCCAAGTATCCGACGACGAACTGAAGGATTTTCTGGCCGCTGGCTACACCCAGGCCAATGCGCTGGAAGTCGTGCTGGGCGTCAGCCTGGCCACGCTGTGCAACTACGCCAACAACCTGGCCAAGACACCTATCAATCCGGAACTCCAGGCCTACGCATAAAACCGGAGAACTGATATGAGCCAGACCGACACCCGTACATCGTTGCTTGACGCCGTCGCCGCACAGGCCAAAGCCGAACTTGCCCCTCTAGTTCAAGTCATCGACCAGGGGCACTACCCCGGCGAGTACATGCACCACCTGGGCGCGCTGGGCGGCTTTGGAGCCGGCATCCCCGCAGAACTCGGCGGCCAGGGCCTGGATCTGGCCACGCAAATCGAAGCCACCACGCTGGTCGGCCAGGAATGCGGTTCCACGGCCTTCCTGGTGTGGTGCCAGTCCAGTTGCGCCTGGTATTTGCTGCACTCGCCGAACGAGGCCGTGCGCAATCGCTATCTGGCGCGCGTAAGCAAAG
>DATCYE010000117.1:0-6570 GCA_036570485.1 Pusillimonas sp.
GTCATAAGCAGCGTCAAGGCTAATCGGCCGAAACGCAACGGATTTAACAAGGAACAGTCATGGCCCGTATTGCTGGCATCAACATTCCGCCGCATCAACACGCCGAAATCGGACTTACCGCTATTTTTGGTATTGGTCGCACCCGCGCTCGCAAGATTTGCGAAGCTTCGGGCATCGAGCTTTCCAAGAAAGTGAAAGATCTGACCGACGCCGAACTCGAGCGTATCCGCGAACACGTTGGTGTGTTCTCGGTAGAAGGTGATTTGCGTCGCGAAGTACAACTGTCGATCAAACGCTTGATCGACCTGGGAACTTACCGGGGCATGCGCCACAAGCGTGGCCTGCCTGTACGTGGTCAACGCACCCGTACCAACGCCCGCACCCGTAAAGGGCCGCGTCGCGCTGCTGCTTCCCTGAAGAAATAATCGAGGAATAGAAGATGGCGAAAGCTTCCAACAGCGGCGCATCGCGCGTACGCAAAAAAATCAAGAAGAGCGTATCGGACGGCATCGCGCACGTTCATGCGTCCTTCAACAACACGATCATCACCATTACCGACCGCCAGGGCAATGCTCTGTCGTGGGCGACATCCGGTGGTGCAGGTTTCAAGGGCTCGCGCAAGTCCACTCCGTTCGCGGCTCAGGTTGCAGCCGAATCGGCCGGACGCGTGGCGTTGGAATACGGTATCAAAACACTCGAAGTTCGCATCAAGGGCCCCGGTCCTGGCCGCGAATCGTCCGTGCGCGCACTGAATGCGTTGGGTATCAAGATTTCCAGCATTTCAGACATCACGCCGGTGCCGCATAATGGCTGCCGTCCGCCTAAGCGCCGTCGCATCTAAGGGGAAGCATCTTGGCACGTTATATTGGACCTAAATGCAAGCTCTCGCGTCGCGAGGGTACAGATTTATTCTTGAAGAGCGCTCGCCGCTCGCTCGACTCGAAGTGCAAACTCGAGTCCAAGCCTGGTCAGCACGGCCGCACCTCCGGTGCCCGTACATCCGACTTCGGCCTGCAGCTGCGCGAGAAGCAAAAACTCAAGCGCATGTACGGTGTTCTGGAAAAGCAATTCCGCAAATACTTCGTTGAAGCTGAGCGTCGCCGTGGCAACACTGGCGAGACCCTGATTCAATTGCTGGAATCGCGTCTGGACAACGTCGTGTACCGCATGGGTTTCGGCTCCACGCGCGCTGAAGCACGCCAGTTGGTGAATCACCGCGCCATCGAACTGAACGGCCACACCGCCGACATCGCTTCCATGCTGGTCAAGGCAGGCGACATCATTTCGATCCGCGAAAAGGCAAAGACGCAATTGCGTATCCGTGAGTCGCTCGATTTGGCCGCTGGCCAAGGCCTGCCTCAGTGGGTTGACGTTGACGCCAGCAAGCTGTCCGGCGTCTTCAAGCAAGCCCCCGACCGTGCCGATGTCGCTCGCGACGTCAACGAGTCGATGGTCGTCGAATTGTATTCGCGCTAATCGTTGCAAGCAGTATTGTTGTAACATCGCAGTCGGCCCACTTCTTCGGCTTTTGCCGGAAGTGGGCTTTGCGATGCAAGCGCCGGTTCGCCGGCTTATCCGTCAGCCTTATCGGTGTAACGAGCCGAGGGTATTGAAAAGGAACATTTATGTCGTCACAAGGTTTTCTGAAGCCCCGTTCTATCGAAGTCGAACCTGTAGGCAAGAATCACGCCAAAGTCGTGATGGAGCCTTTCGAGCGCGGCTATGGTCACACGCTGGGCAATGCGCTGCGCCGCATTCTGTTGTCCTCCATGACTGGTTACGCACCCACCGAAGTCCAGATGACTGGTGTGGTTCACGAATACTCCACCCTGGCCGGTGTTCGCGAAGATGTCGTCGACATCCTGCTGAACCTGAAGGGCGTAGTGTTCAAGCTGCATAACCGCGAAGAAGTCACGTTGGTGCTGCGCAAGCAAGGTGCCGGTATTGTGTTGGCCAGCGATATCGAACTGCCGCACGATGTTGAAATCATCAACCCCGATCACGTCATTGCCACCCTGACCGAAGCCGGTAAGCTGGAAATGCAAATCAAGGTTGAGCAAGGCCGTGGTTATGTGCCCGGTAACGTGCGCGCGCTGACCGATGACCGCACCCACACTATTGGCCGTATCGTGCTTGACGCATCGTACAGCCCGGTTCGCCGTGTCAGCTATTCGGTTGAAAGCGCTCGTGTTGAACAGCGCACCGACCTGGACAAACTGGTGCTCGACATCCAGACCAATGGTGTTATCTCGCCAGAAGAAGCTGTGCGCCAATCGGCCCGCATCCTGATGGACCAGATTTCGGTATTTGCCGCCCTGGAAGGCGCCGGCGATTCCTACGACAGCACGCCATCGCGCGGTACCCCGCAGATCGATCCGGTCTTGCTGCGTCCCGTCGACGATCTCGAGCTGACCGTTCGTTCGGCCAACTGCCTGAAAGCCGAAAACATCTACTACATCGGCGATCTGATTCAGCGCACCGAAAACGAATTGCTTAAAACGCCTAACCTGGGCCGCAAATCGCTTAATGAAATCAAGGAAGTGCTGGCTGCACGCGGCTTGACCTTGGGCATGAAGCTGGAAAACTGGCCTCCCCTGGGCCTTGAGCGTCCTTAAAGAAGTAAACCGGCTTGCCCAGGCAAGCCGGGCAGCAAAGCGGGACTTTATAAAAATATGATAAAGTCTCGCCCTTTCCCGGCCCGCAGCTCAGCTGATAGAAGAGCCGGATAACCAGTGGAATGTTCCGCTGGCTAACCTAGATTCAAAGGAAATCATCATGCGTCACCGTAGTGGATTGCGTAAACTAAATCGCACCAGCAGTCACCGTCTTGCCATGTTCCGCAACATGGCCGTCTCGTTGCTTACGCACGAAGCCATCAAGACCACCTTGCCTAAGGCCAAGGAACTGCGCCGCGTCGTCGAGCCCCTTATTACGCTGGGCAAAGAGCCTACCCTGGCCAACAAGCGCCTGGCATTCGCCCGCTTGCGCGATCGCGATGCCGTCGTCAAGCTGTTTGCTGAAATCGGCCCGCGCTACAAAGAGCGCAACGGCGGTTACACGCGCGTCCTGAAAATGGGCTTCCGCCAAGGCGATAACGCACCCATGGCGTTCATGGAATTGGTCGACCGCCCTGAAGTTGAAGCCGCCGACGAAGAATAAGCGTCAGTAGCCAGTAAAGAACGGGTCTTCGGGCCCGTTTTTTATTGCCGGTAAAATGATGTTTATGAACGACTTATCCGGATTTCGCTTGTGAGTACCGCAGCACCGCCCAACACCGGGGCCGATCCGGCCGACGTATCGTCCTTTTCAGCCTACGACGTAGTGCTGGTGCTTAGCAATGCGCCCGATATGCTGCTTGCCAAGCGCATAGCGCATGTGCTGGTGGAAGAGCATCTTGCCGCCTGTGTGAACCTTGGCGCGCCGGGCTTGTCCATGTATATGTGGAAGGGAGAGCTGGACGGCGGCGAAGAAATCTCCATCACCATGAAAACGACTGGCGCAAGGGCGCCAGCACTAATGGAAAGGCTGATGCAGCTACACCCCTACGACGTACCCGAAGTCCTCGTGTTGCCCGTTCTGGGCGGTTCTGCGAGCTATCTGGAATGGGTGCGCACGCAAGTTGCGCCGGAAGGACTATGAATAGCAGGAAATTATCCATGGAATACGCCGCGGCGGGCTTTACAGAGCTCCGACTGTCGGACGAAGGTAACGGCGTTTTGTCGCGACCTGGCCGTACAGAGGCCGGCAGATTCACGCCCGGCGGGCTGATGGCACTGTTTCTTGCGCTTGCGCTGGCGGTGGCTTTTTTTGGGGCCTCGCCTGCAAAGGCCGAGGAAGAGTTCCTGGATCCCGAAGTGGCGTTCGTGTTGTCCGCGGCTACGCCTACGCCCGACCAGATCGATATACATTTCAAGATTGCTCCCAAGTACTACATGTACCGGGAGCGTTTCGGGTTTGCCACCGAACCGTCATCGGCAAACGATGTGCTTGGCGTACCGGAGTATCCGCAGGGTATCGTCAAGTACGATCCGACCTTTGAAAAAGACCTTGAGGTCTATCACGACCAGGTCACGATACGTCTGCCGCTAAAACCGGGTGTTGCGCAGCCATTTACGTTATTGGTAAGCGGCCAGGGTTGTGCCGACGCGGGGCTGTGCTACCCGCCCATGACCAAAGAAATCAAACTGACGCCTGTGGCCGGGGGCTACCAGGCGCAGGGGCCGGGTGTGGTGGCCAGCGTACCCCCACCGCGTTCGCAAGCCGAGCTGGCCGCCGTAGCGGAATCCGGCGGCGCCGGCAAGGCTGGCCTGGGGAGCGCATTGCAATTGGGCGACACAGGGTTTGCGGCCTATCTGGCCGACGCCGGCTGGGCGCAAGTCATTCTGTTGTCCTTGCTGCTGGGGCTACTGCTGTCTTTCACGCCGTGCGTGCTGCCCATGGTGCCGATACTGCTGGCGATACTGGCGGGCAATGCAGGAGAGCAAAAAAAGATATCGCGTTTGCGTGGCCTGTCGTTGGCGGCCGTTTTCGTGCTGGGCATGTCGATTGTCTACACGGTGCTGGGTGTTGCGGCGGGCCTGATCGGGGCCAGCCTTGCAAACTGGCTGCAAACGCCATGGGTACTGACCTTATTCGCGCTTTTGCTGGCGATGCTGGCGCTGGCTATGTTCGATGTATTCACCCTGCAGGCCCCTACTGCCATGCAGTCGGCGCTTAACCACCGCCTATCCCGTTTGCCCGGCGGTCGCTACGGCGGCGTATTCCTGATGGGCATGGTGTCGGCGCTGATCGTGGGGCCTTGCGTGGCCGCGCCGTTGGCGGGCGTCTTGCTGTTCATTTCGCAAACAGGCGATTTGATGTTGGGTGGTACAGCTCTGTTTGCGATGGCTTGGGGCGAGGGCTTATTGTTGCTTGCGGTGGGTGCCACATCCGGCTTTTTGCTGCCCAAGGCGGGAGCCTGGATGAATGGCGTGAAGCGCTTGTTTGGCATTTTGCTGTTGGCCACGGCCTGGTGGATGGTCAATTCCATACTGCCGGGCTGGATCAATATGCTGGGCTGGGCGGCGTTGGCATTATGGGGTGCCGCGATGCTGGGCGCTTTCGAAGCGGTGCCGGCCGCAGCGGGCGCTGGGCGCTTTCTTAACAAGGCCTTGGGTTTGCTCTTGGCGTTATGGGCGGCGGTGTTGATCGTGGGCATGGCGGCAGGTAGCCGCGAGGTGCTGCGGCCTTTGGCGCCGTTTGTCGGCGCGGGCCAGTCTATGGGTATGGCAAACGCAGGCTTGAGTCTGGATGCGGCCAAGAAGCAATTTACACAGGTGCGTTCGGTTGATGAGCTGGACAATCTGCTGGCCAATACGAATCGTCCGGTGATGCTGGATTTTTATGCGGACTGGTGCGTGTCGTGCATAGAGATGGAAAAATTTACGTTCAGTGATCCCGGTGTCGCGGCGCAGATGTCTCAGTTATTGCTGGTGCAGGCGGATGTGACGAAGAATACGGATGATGATCGGGCTTTGCTGAAGCGCTTCAATTTGTTTGGGCCACCGGGGATTATTTTCTTCGATGCCCAAGGTCGGCAAATGGCTGATGCCCGTGTGATCGGCTTCAAGAATGCGCGGGATTTCGGGGCTGTGCTGGACAAGGTGTTGGCAGGACGCTGAGATCGCGGTTTGTTCTTGTTCCGTCGGAAGGTGCCCAGGCTTTTGTCTGGGCCTTTTTTTGTGATCTTTGCCGGGTGTATTTTCTGTTGACGCGTGCGGGGTGATGGGGACCAGGCTTTGCTCCTCGTGACCGGTTCGGCGCCTGCGCGCCGAACATCGCCTCGCCTAGCTCGTCCGCCCCTTCGGGCTCCCTTCGCCAGCGGCTCGCTCGGCCCCGAAAGTCGCCGCAGCCCGGCCCCCATCACCCCACACGCTGCATCCTAGAAATGCGCTGCGCCGACGGGGCGATTTAGGTGTTTGGCATTCTTTTGCAGTGATGCTTGCTGGTGAAACGGCTCTTGCGCCGCTCATTCCCGCGCCGCCCGTAGGGCGCGGGAATGAGCCTTCGAATTGGGACATGCCGACAGTTTTGGTCCGAACGCAGCATGGGATAAATAAGCCAGAGCTGACCCAGCCATCATGGAGCCAGCATCATGTCTTTACTTCAAAACAGCAGTGTCATGGGACCTACATCATGCCTTTACTTTAAGGTGCGGCTGGCAGGCCGGGGACGGGCGACCTTTGAGCAATGGCAAGGGTAGCCCCGCAGGGGCCGCAGCGATGGGAGCACGGCTCCGGCCTGCCAGCCGCGCCGTTCAAGAAACCAGACAGGAGCCTAGCAGTCGCTCGTGCCCCTCAAAAAACCAGACAGGCGTCCAGCAACTGCTCGAGCTGCAAAAGAAACCAAGAAGGCAGTTGCCCGCCTAGCTCTGTTCCTTCAACAGCTTGGCCGCCGCCACCGCAAAGTAAGTGAGAATACCGTCGCCGCCAGCCCGCTTGAAGGCCAACAGCGACTCCATCATCACCTTATCGTGATCCAGCCAGCCATTGGCTGCCGCCGCCTTGATCATCGCGTACTCGCCGCTGACCT
>DATCYE010000118.1:0-2482 GCA_036570485.1 Pusillimonas sp.
GTCTTCGACATAAACAACCCGCCGTCCTTGCGCCTTGTGTGTTGCCAGAATGGGGTTGTTCCGATCGGCTGCGAAGAAAGTCACCGACCCGGGGCAGTTCTCGGCCATGGCCGCTACGATGGGGTCGCCGGCATTCAGTACCGCCACGCCTTCGGGCGCGACGTTTTCCACGATCACACGCTTGACGATGGCCAGGTCCTCGACCGTGCTGATAAAGCTCAAGCCCAAGTGATCGCCCGTACCCACATTAGTGACAACGGCCACGTCGCAACGATCGAACCCCAGTCCCTCGCGCAATACGCCTCCCCGGGCTGTCTCGAATACCGCGGCATCGACATCCGGGTGCAGCAGCACATTGCGCGCGCTGCGCGGTCCGCTGCAATCGCCACTGTCGATACGCTGCGTGCCAATATAGACCCCATCCGAATTGGTCATGCCCACGCGGGCACCGGTACCCGCGATCAGGTGGGCAATCATGCGCACAGTCGTCGTCTTGCCATTGGTGCCGGCCACCGCCACCAATGGGATGCGGCCGTTCTCGCCTGGAGCGAACATACAATCGATAATGGCATCGCCCACCGCACGGCCCTTGCCGTATGAAGGGCTCAGGTGCATACGCAGTCCCGGCGCAGCGTTTACCTCTACGATGCAGCCGCCTTGCTTGTCCAGTGGCTCGTAGACATTTTCGCTGACCAGATCAATGCCGCAAACATCCAGCCCGACCATTTGCGCCGCCGCCACAGCGGTCGCCGCCAGTTCGGGATGCACGTGATCGGTCACATCGGTGGCGGTGCCTCCGGTGCTCAGGTTAGCGTTATTGCGCAAGGTGACCTGCACGCCCTTTTCCGGTATTGAGTCGGCCTCGTAATTCTGCGCCGCCATCGTCGCCAGCGCGATCTCATCCAGCCTGATCTTGGTCAGCGAACTGCCGTGTCCTTCACCACGCAGGGGGTCTGCATTAATCTGCTCCACTAATTGCGCAATGGTCCGCTCGCCATCGCCGATGACCTGAGGCGGGTCGCGGCGTGCCGCCGCAACCAGCTTGTCACTCACCACCAGAAGGCGAAAATCATGTCCCGGAAAATAGCGCTCGACGATCACTTCGGCCCCGTAGCCGGACGCGGCTGCGTAAGCCGCCTCGATCTGTTCGCGGCCCTCGATATTGACCGCTACGCCTTTACCCTGGCTACCATCGCGCGGCTTGAGCACCACCGGCCCGCCGATCTCACTGGCAATCTTCCAGGCCTCTTCCGCGCTGTTCGCGCAGCGCCCGTCAGGCACCTGCACGCCGGCTGCCGCCAATAAGCTCTTGGTTAATTCCTTGTCCTGCGCAATGGCCTCGGCAATGGCGCCACTGTGGTCTGTTTCTGCCGCCTGAATACGGCGCTGCCTGCTGCCCCAGCCAAACTGCACCAAACTGCCTTCCGTCAGCCGGCGGTATGGAATATTGCGCGTCAGGGCAGACTGAACGATGGCACCGGTGCTTGGACCCAAGCGTATATCTTCGTTCAAATCGCGCAAACGCAGCAAGCCTTCGGTCAAGTCGAAGGGCGCATCCTGCATGGCCGCCATACAAAGCTGCTCAGCCAGCTCGAAGGCCAGCCGCCCTACGGCTTCTTCCGAATACTCCACCACGACCTGGTAAACACCCAGTTCTATGGTCGGTGCAGCGCGACTGAACACCACTTGGCAGCCCGCCAGCGTTTGCAAGCGCAGGGCTGCGTAAGCCAGCGCATGCGCCATAGAATTGGCCGGTTCCTGGCTGGACGTTCTAAGGATGTCGATATCCGGAAAGCGCGCACGCAATCTGTTTTCGAACCCCTCCACGCTGTCGATCACACGTTCGACTTCGGTGCATGAAACGATCGCTTCGATCACGGTTTGCCTGCACCACAGATTGGGGCCGCGCAGCGCCCTTATGCGGGAAACTTCCATCAGATAATTTTCCTTCTTGCCTGAACAGACATCGGGCGGATACCTTGTTTATGACCTTGGACGATGGTGTCAGGCCGACGCTTCCACGTTGGACGCCGCCGCCTCTGTAAACGACTCGCTCGTCTCCAGGCCGAAGGTTTCTATGCCGGCCCTGATCAGATCTTCGTGAACATTCAACGCCCATGCCCCGGCGACAGCCGCCAGCACGTTCCTGTTTTGCGCATCCAGCGTACCGCCCTCGGTCAAGGGTATGGCCTGGATATCCATCAAAGCTGCCTCTTGATCGCCTTCGGCCAGAATGACGCGTGTGCCGTCCAGGAAGACGGCACGGCCGCCTTGAACCCTGTGCATGGCAATCACCGGCGCGCGGGCATCCGTGCCGAAAAAAATCACGCTGCCATCGCACAAGCCGGCCATCTCCGCCACCAGCGGATCATCGGCATTCAAAACGGCGGTTCCGTCCGGAAGAACGACATCAACCTGTGTGCGCAAGACTTTGGCCAGTTGCTCGGCATCGTCGATGTAGTAGTCGGGAAAAGCACAAGTT
>DATCYE010000119.1:0-3564 GCA_036570485.1 Pusillimonas sp.
GCCGACCCTCGGACATCAGGATGTTGTAGGTGCGGGCGGCGGCTTCGGTGCTCATGGCTTCGACGCCTATGCCCAGCTGCAGCAGGGGCTGGGTTACCTGGGGCGCAAGCAAGCGCTGTTTCAGGCCGGTACCCACTAACAGGACTTCGGGCGCATCTGGCGGTTTTTGTTCGGTGGCGCCGCCATCCAGAAAGGCCATGGGGTCGGGCTTGCTGTCGGTCAGGCCGGCCACTTGGCGCAGCATGCCGGCGTCGATGTCGCCGCTGCCTTCGACCGTCCATGGGTGCACCTCGCCTTCGGGGGCGAAGTAAACGGCATGTCTGTACGACACTTGATTGATTTCGATGTAGTCGGGCCCATATGCGGTGACCGTATTGAGCGCCGGATTGGATTCGCTTTGTAATTGCACAAGTAACTCCCTGGGTCAGCTTGATCATAGCGCAAAGCAAACTTTCCAGAATATGGCATCCCGCTTTTTTTTTGAATGGATTACACTTGGGAGTTACTTGTCGCGAGCGCCGGCTTCGGCTAGATTACTGTTTTTGTTGCACTGCACCCATCGATACAACCCCCCTGTTTGTAACCCAAGGATAATCATGACGAATTTTCCGCGCATAGAGCGTTTACCGCCTTACGTTTTCAACATTACCGGCGAATTGAAAATGGCGGCGCGACGGCGTGGCGAGGACATCATCGATATGTCCATGGGTAATCCCGATGGGCCGACCCCCAAGCATATCGTCGACAAGCTGGTCGAGGCCGCCAGTCGGCCCGATACGCACGGGTATTCGGTGTCCAAGGGCATCCCGCGGCTGCGCAGGGCAATCTCGGGCTGGTACGAGCGTCGTTATGGGGTGCAGATCGATCCCGATTCCGAAGCCATCGTCACCATAGGCTCCAAAGAAGGCCTGGCGCACCTGATGCTGGCAACCCTTGACAGAGGCGACACGGTACTGGTGCCCAACCCCAGTTACCCCATTCATATTTATGGCGCCGTCATCGCCGGGGCGAATATTCGCTCGGTGCCCATGACGCCCGGACTGGATTTCTTCGAAGAAATCGAACGCGCGGTCAGGGAGAGCATACCCAAGCCGAAGATGATGATCCTGGGTTTTCCCAGCAATCCCACGGCGCAATGTGTCGACCTGAGCTTCTTCGAGCGTGTCATCGCCCTGGCCAAAGAGCACAATATTCTGGTGGTTCACGATCTGGCTTACGCCGACATCACCTTCGACGGCTATGTGGCGCCGTCCATCATGCAGGTCGAGGGTGCGCGCGATGTCGCCGTCGAGTTCTTCACCATGAGCAAAAGCTACAACATGGCCGGTTGGCGAGTCGGTTTCATGGTGGGCAACCAGGAGCTGGTCAATGCTCTGGCCCGCATCAAAAGCTATCACGACTATGGCACGTTCACGCCCATACAGGTTGCGTCCATAGCCGCACTCGAAGGCCCGCAAGAATGCGTCTCGCAAGTGGTCGAGCAGTACCGCAACCGCCGCGACGTTTTGGCCAAGGGCCTGCACGAAGCCGGCTGGATGGTCGATATCCCCAAGGCATCCATGTATATATGGGCGAAGATTCCCGAGGCTTATCAAAGCCTGGGCTCGCTGGAATTCTCCAAACGCCTGCTGGCCGATGCCAAAGTGGCGGTATCGCCCGGCATCGGTTTTGGCGAGTACGGCGACGACTATGTGCGCTTCGCGCTAATTGAAAACGAGCAGCGCACCCGACAGGCGGTGCGCGGCATCAAGGAAATGTTCCGCAAGGACGGAGTAGGGCCTGTTAACGTCAAAAAAGAGACCCTAGAGAAATGAGTCCTATAAAAGTTGGTTTGTTGGGTTTGGGCGTAGTGGGTGGCGGCACCTGGAAAGTATTAACGCGCAACGCCGAAGAAATTGCGCGTCGGGCGGGTCGGCGCATCGAGGTCGCGGCGGTGGCCGTGCGCGATACCGCCAAGGCCAGGCGCCTGGTGGGTGATCAGGTCCTGGTTACACAAGACGGCATGCAAGTCGTAAGCCACCCCGATATCGACATCGTGGTCGAGCTCATCGGCGGCGACACGCTGGCGCGCGAATTGATCATGGAAGCCATCGCGCAAGGCAAGCATGTCGTTACCGCTAACAAGGCCTTGTTGGCCAAGCATGGCAACGAGATCTTTGCCGCCGCCCACGCAAAGGGCGTCATGGTGGCATTCGAGGCGGCGGTAGCCGGCGGGATTCCCATCATCAAGGCCATACGCGAAGGCCTGACCGCCAATCGCATACAGTGGCTGGCCGGCATCATCAACGGCACCACCAATTTCATCTTGTCCGAAATGCGGTCGCGCGGCCTGCCTTTTGGCGACGTACTGGCTGAAGCGCAGCGTCTGGGCTATGCGGAAGCGGATCCGACCTTCGATATCGAAGGCGTCGACGCCGCACATAAACTGACGCTGCTTGCATCTCTGGCCTTCGGCATACCCGTGCAGTTCGACAAAGCCCATATCGAAGGCATTTCGTCACTAGCTCAGGAAGACATTGCGCACGCCGAGCGTCTAGGCTATCGCATCAAGCTGCTGGGCATTACCCGGCGCCGCGCCGATGGCATCGAGTTGCGCGTGCACCCCACGCTGGTCCCCATGGAGTGTCTGCTGGCCAATGTCGAAGGCGCGATGAACGCCGTGCTGGTTAGCGGCGACATGGTCGGGCCTACGCTGTATTACGGTCAAGGCGCGGGTGAATTGCCCACGGCATCGGCTGTCGTGGCCGACCTGGTTGACGTTACGCGCTTGCAGGCGGCCGACCCGGAGCACCGCGTGCCGCATCTGGCCTTCCAGCCCGACGCCATGGACGACACCCCTGTCTTGCCCATTTCCGAAATTCATTCGTCTTATTATCTGCGCATGCGCGTGCAGGACCGCCCCGGCGTCCTGGCCGATATCGCACGTATTCTTTCCGAAGTCGGCATTTCCATCGGCTCGATGTTCCAGCAGCCTAGCGGCGAGAAGCAAGCCGACATCATCTTCCTGACCCACGAGGCGCGCGAGGGCGCGATTGATACGGCCTTGCTGCGCATACGCACGCTTGCCTTCGTTCAATCCGACGTGACCCGCCTGCGGGTAGAGAGCCTGCTATGAAATACCTTTCCACGCGTGGCGGCATGGCGCCGCAATCGTTTTCCGACATCCTGCTTGAAGGGCTGGCGCCTGACGGCGGACTGGCCCTGCCCGAAAGCTTCCCGCAGATCGATACCGAAACGCTGGAGTCCTGGCGCAGCCTTGGGTATGCCGATCTGGCTACCGAGATTCTTGGCCTGTTCATCGACGATATTCCCAAAGACGACCTGTCGCGCCTGACGCATGCCGCCTATCGTCCGTCGGTGTTCGGCAGCGAAGAAATCGTACCGCTCAAGCCGCTGGATCAAGGCATGACGCTGTTGGGCTTGTCCGAAGGGCCTACCTTGGCTTTCAAGGACATGGCCATGCAGTTTCTGGGCCAGGTGTTCGAGTACGTGCAGGACAAGCGCCATGCCACCCTGAACATTCTGGGCGCCACATCGGGCGATACCGGGTCGGTGGCCGAATAC
>DATCYE010000120.1:0-2854 GCA_036570485.1 Pusillimonas sp.
CTGGTGGCCGCCAAGATACGCGAGATTGGCGCCGAGCATAAAGTGCCCGAGCTTAGCGCGCCGCCCCTGGCACGTGCGCTGCATCATAATGTGGAGCTGGGCCACGAGATTCCGGCCGAGCTGTATTCGGCCGTTGCCGAAGTGTTGGCCTGGGTGTTTCAATTACGCAGCTGGAATATGGGTATGGGGGCAGAGCCCCGGCAGCCATCCCGCTTGCCGGTTCCGCCGGGATTCGATCCCCTGGAAAAGAATAGGGTTGCGACAAACGCATCATGAACAGTTTTTTAGCTTTACTTAAAGATAGCGGTTCGGCCCAGGCGCGGCTGCTGGCGGGGCCGATACTGATCCTTATGGTTTTGGCCATGATGATCCTGCCCTTGCCGCCGTTTATTCTGGACTTGCTGTTTACGTTCAATATCTCCCTGTCGGTGATGATATTGCTGGTGGCCATGTTCACGAAGAAGCCGCTGGATTTTGCCGCTTTCCCGGCTGTGCTGCTGTTTGCAACCTTGCTGCGCCTGGCGCTTAACGTGGCATCGACGCGGGTGGTCTTGCTGCATGGGCACAAGGGTCCGGATGCCGCCGGTCAGGTTATCGAAGCCTTCGGCCACTTTCTGGTGGGCGGCAATTTCGCCGTCGGTATCGTGGTGTTCATCATTCTGGTCATCATCAACTTCGTGGTGATTACCAAGGGTGCCGGCCGTATCGCCGAGGTGGGAGCGCGATTCACTCTGGATGCCATGCCCGGCAAGCAGATGGCCATTGACGCCGACCTGAACGCCGGCCTGGTGGGCGAAGACGAAGCGCGCCGCCGCCGCACCGAGGTTGCCCAGGAAGCCGAGTTCTACGGGTCTATGGACGGCGCCAGCAAGTTCGTGCGCGGTGATGCGGTGGCCGGCCTGCTGATCATGATCATCAATATTATCGGCGGGCTGATCATCGGAGTCGGCCAGCACGACCTGGCTTTCTCCGAAGCGGGCCGCGTTTATACCCTGCTGACCATCGGCGATGGTCTGGTCGCCCAGATTCCCGCCCTGGTGATTTCAACCGCAGCCGGCGTGGTGGTGTCGCGCGTGGCCACCGACCAAGACGTTGGCCAGCAAATGGTCAGCCAACTGTTCGCCAACCCCAATGTCCTGTTCATTACCGCGGGCATTATGGCGGCCATGGGCCTGATTCCCAACATGCCGCATGTGGCCTTCCTTTTATTGGCTGCTGCGCTGGCCGGAGGCGGATGGCTGATGCTCAAGCGCCAGCAAACCGAGAAGGCAGAGCTGGCCGAAGAACCCATCAAGGCCCAGGCCGCTGTCGAGGCCGCCGCCGCCGAAGCCAGTTGGGACGATGTGGCCTTGCTTGATCCTTTAGGCTTGGAAGTGGGCTACCGCCTGATCTCGCTGGTCGATCATGCACAGAACGGCGAGTTGCTGCACCGTATACGCAGCCTGCGCAAAAAATTTGCCCAAGATGTGGGCTTCCTGCCGCCGGTCGTTCATATACGCGACAATCTGGAACTCAAGCCCAACGACTACCGCATACTGCTTTCCGGTGTCGAAGTGGGCCATGGCGTTGCCACGCCCGGTCAGTGGCTGGCCATCGATCCGGGTGGCGTCAGCATGAAGCTGCCGGGCACGGTCACGACCGATCCGGCCTTCGGCTTGCCCGCAGTATGGATAGACGTGGCCCTGCGCGAGCAGGCCCAGATCGCCGGCTACACCGTGGTCGATGCCGGCACCGTCATTGCCACCCACCTGAATCACCTTATGCACCGCTATGGCGCGCAGCTGTTGGGTCGCCAGGAAGTTCAGCAACTGCTTGATCACATCGGACGCGAAGCGCCCAAGCTGGTCGAAGATCTGGTTCCCAAGACGCTTAGCCTGACGCTATTGCAGAAAGTCTTGCGCGGCCTGCTGGACGAAGAGGTCCCCATACGCGACGTGCGCACCATCGTCGAAACCCTGGCCGAGCATGCGCCTCGCCTGGCTGCGCTTAATCCGACAGGTTCGGGCCCCGATGCCGCCGAGCTGCTGGCCTTGGTCCGGGTGGCGCTGGGTCGGGCGATTACCCAGCAATGGTTTCCGGGCGATGCCGAGCTGCGCGTCATTGGTCTGGATGCCCGTCTGGAGCGCGTCCTGACTCAGGCGTTGACCACCAGCGGCGCGCTGGAGCCGGGCCTGGCCGAGAATGTGCTGACCGAGGCCGAGCGCGCAATACAAGCCCAGGAAGCCAATGGCGACGCCACCGTGTTGGTCGTTCCACCGGTCTTGCGCCCATCGCTGTCGCGTTTCCTGCGTCATCATTTCCCGCAGCTTGGGGTGTTGTCCACCGTTGAAATTCCCGATGAGCGCATCTTCAGGCTTACTGCAGTGATAGGTGGTAGCACGCCATGAACATAAGCCGTTTCTTTGGCAGCACGAATCGCGAAGCCTTGCGCCAGGTGCGCCTGGCACTGGGTCCCGATGCGCTGATTGTTTCCAATCGCCGCATCAACGGCGGGGTGGAAATCCTGGCCACCGACCCCACCTCGGTGCCGCCCGATGGCGACCAGGCCGCAGCACCGCCGCAAGCCCCGACCCCTGCCGCCGTCGACCACCGTTCGGTGCCACCGCCGCGTCCACCGATTGCGGATCCGCGTGTAGAGGTCATGAGCGCCATCGGCGACATGCGTGGCGCGCTGGAAAGCCGTATCGATGAGCTGATGTGGGGCAATCAAATGCGCCGAGTGCCGCAGGCGGCCTTGCTGTTCCAGAACCTGCTGGGTTTTGGATTCAGCACGGCGCTGCTGCGCGCCATGCTCAAGAGACTGCCCGATCAACTGGCGGGTAAAGCGGCTTTTCAGTGGGCCCGTAATGAATTG
>DATCYE010000121.1:0-1968 GCA_036570485.1 Pusillimonas sp.
CCCGCTTCGTGGAGCGCAGCCAAGTCGCCACGCAGGGATTCAATGATCTTGCTCACAATGCACCGCCAATAACGCGCCCGACCGCAACGCCTTCGACAAAGCCTCTGCGGACAGTTCCAGAAACACTTTGCCAGCAAATTGCAGCGCCCTCTTCTCATCCTGCGTGATGTTCGCCTTGTCATTTTTTGGGAACCCATGCAGGAACACGTAGCGGCTACCGATCCGGGCCGACAGCAGTGTGCGATAGCCGCTGCTCTTGCCGCTGCCGGGGCGGGCAACCCGCTTCTTGTAGAGGAAGCCACCCAAGTCCGCGTCAATCAGACCGCTTTCCATTTCCTGAACCGCCTTGCACAAGGAGGCATCAGGCAGCTTTTCGCTCGCCTGCCATCGCGCAAAGTCCTTTCGCTTGAGAGCGCGCATCATCTTGACCTCCAAACTATACCCTAAACGGGTACACTTTTCTAGGCCCCCGCGCGATGCGCGAGCGGGTTCGCAATCCCATTGCTATAGCCGGCTGACTGCTTTAGCCCATTTATGGGCCACAGCCGGTGAAGCAATGCAGGCGGCCTTGTCGGTAACCACCCGCACCGCGCGCTCCAGAAGCTGAATATCAGCCTCGTGTTGGCGCGCGACATGCGGGTCTTCAAAAAAGATCACGCGCTGGCAACGCTGCTCGAGCACCAGTTCGGCAATTTGCGCATCGCCGCCCAAGGGGCCGCTTAAATAGGCTTGCACCCATGGCTTATCTTGGGGCCAGCCGCGCGACCAGGCAAGCTCGTTCAAGCGTCCACTGGTGGTGCCCGTACCGACCCGTCCTGCAAACCGCGACAGCAAGTCGAAATGGCTGGCGGCAAATTCCACCATTTGGTCTTTCAATGCATCGTGAGCGATCAGAGCCAAAGTTTGCGCGGAAAAATCGAATATCGGATTCAAATTGCGATCAGGCGTCAGACCCATGCCAAGGCGTTCCACTTCGACCCATTCAATTGCCCCCATCAGCGTGGAAACAAATGGCCGGCCGTGTGTAATGCACTGTCGCTTCAAGGCCAGTGCCTCGGGGAAAATGGACGACGGATCGACCGGATCGATAAGGTAGATGGCGCCATCGAAAGGTGCGGCACCATTGCGGCCTTCGGTTACGCGCGCCACCAGCTTCATCAAGCCGCCTTCGCGACCGTAGGGGTAGCGAACCAGGCCGGGATAGCCGGCCAGCAAACCTGAGCGCTCAATCGCGTCGCAAGTGCGGCCCACCGTATATAGCTCCATGCCCAATTCGCGGATAGCGCCCGCCGATTGTTCCAGCCAGGTAAACAACGCGGCCCCATAGGACTCGTGGTGCAGGTGGTTGGCCGCCAAGCCAAAACGCAGAACAGGATTAGTCATGAATCTTTAAAAAAACAGTCGGACAGTTTGATCGAGCAGCGCAAACGCTGACACAGGCGCAGGTCTATAAGACCACACTATTACTGCGTCATTATGTCATGGGAATATTTGTTCGATAAACGTCCTGGACTACAAACCTTCGATTGATTCCGTCGTCAACTACGCCACAACAAGAAGGCTGGCGCCAGAGCCAGCCTTCTTGCACAACACCAACAAACCACTTACCTCTACCACCGAACAACTTTTTTAATAGGTAGCACTTAAAAACGAACCTTCAGGTACAAAGACCCTGTGCTATCGGTACTGCCCTTGCCGAACTGGCCCGTATAGGCCAGGCCCATGGCCGTGTTCTTGCCCACATTGGTTTCAGCCGCAAGGTCCACCACCGCCGAGTCCTTGGCCACCGGCGAACCGGCCACTGTGAACGCCGCCCCATTGCCTTGGATAAACGACATGGTGCGCGTGGCGTTGACATCGCCCGAGGCATGGCGCCAGCCCAGGCCCGCCGTTAACCGTACGTCTTGACGGCCCATCTCGAGCACCGTCTTGCCGCGCAAGCCCAGCGTCGTGGTGGTGATGTTGTCG
>DATCYE010000122.1:0-4378 GCA_036570485.1 Pusillimonas sp.
CCAACGAAACCCGCGTGCGTGTTTCCATTAACCTGGACGGCACCGGCCGCCAAACCATCAACACCGGCGTGCCTTTCCTGGACCACATGCTGGACCAGATCGCACGCCACGGCCTGATCGACCTGGACATCCACTGCGACGGCGACACGCACATCGACGACCACCACACGGTCGAAGACGTGGGCATTACCCTGGGCCAGGCTTTTGCCGCAGCCGTGGGCGACAAGGCCGGACTGCGCCGCTACGGCCATTCGTATGTGCCGCTGGACGAAGCACTGTCGCGCGTCGTCGTCGATTTTTCCGGCCGTCCAGGCCTGTACTACCATATTCCTTTCACGCGCTCGCACATCGGCCAGTTCGATGTGGACCTGGCTCGCGAGTTTTTCCAGGGCTTCGTCAATCACGCCCTGGTCACGCTGCATATCGACAATCTGCGCGGCGAAAACTCGCACCATCAATGTGAAACGGTCTTCAAGGCGTTTGGCCGCGCGCTGCGCATGGCCACCGAACACGACCCGCGCAATGCCGGCGTCGTACCATCGACCAAGGGCGTGCTTTAAACCGCGTATCCACAACTCCTAACGGCTGATTACCGTGAATACTATCGCTATCGTCGATTACGGCATGGGCAACTTCCACTCCGTGGCGCGTGCGCTGCAAGCGGCCGCGCCCAATGCCGACATCAGAATCTGCCGCAAGGCCCACGACATCGACCAGGCGTCCCGCGTGGTGTTCCCCGGACAAGGCGCGATGCCCGACTGCATGCGCACGCTGGATGAATCCGGCCTGCGCGAAGCCGTCGTCCGTGCAGCCCGCAACAAACCCTTGCTGGGCGTTTGCGTGGGTGAACAAATGCTGTTTGCCGCAAGCGAAGAAGGGCCGGTTCCGTGCCTGGACATCTTCCCCGGCCAGGTGAAACGCTTCGCGGGTCCGCAGTATGCCGGCGGGGCCTCGCAAGGCCAGGCCGGGCAAGAACTGCTGAAGGTGCCTCATATGGGCTGGAATCGCGTAGAGCAAACGCAAAGCCACGCCTTATGGCAAGGCATTCCCGACCAGTCGTATTTTTATTTCGTACACAGCTACTATGCCGAACCGGCCGATCCAGCGCTTACTGTTGGGGTAAGCCATTACGGCGCACGCTTTACCTGCGCTGTGGCAGCGGCTAACATTTTCGCAGTACAGTTCCATCCCGAAAAAAGCGCTGACCTCGGTTTGCGTCTGTACCGGAATTTTGTTGATTGGAATCCATAACATCATGCTACTCATCCCCGCCATTGACCTAAAAGACGGGCGTTGCGTGCGCCTGCGCCAGGGCGACCTGGACGACGCAACCATTTTTTCAGACGATCCAGCGGCCATGGCCACGCAATGGCTCGAACAAGGGGCCAGACGCCTGCACTTGGTCGACCTGAACGGCGCCGTGGCCGGCAAGCCTAAAAACGAGGCCGCCATCAAGTCCATCATCGATGCGGTATCCGACGATATCCCGGTGCAGATCGGCGGCGGAATACGCGATCTGGACACCATCGAACGCTATCTCGACGCGGGTATTTCCTACGTCATCATCGGTACGGCTGCGGTCAAAGATCCCGGCTTCCTGCGTGATGCGTGCAGCGCCTTCCCCGGCAATATCATCGTCGGCCTTGATGCCCGCGACGGCAAAGTGGCCACCGATGGCTGGAGCAAGCTCACACGCCACGACGTGCTGGACCTTGCCAGCAAGTTCGAGGACTACGGCTGCGAAGCCATCATATATACCGATATCGGCCGCGACGGCATGCTGTCGGGCGTGAATATCGAAGCCACCGTGAAGCTTGCGCAGCACGTCAATATTCCCATCATCGCATCGGGCGGCGTAACCGACCTGCGCGACATCGAAGCGCTGTGCGCTGTCGAAGACCAGGGTGTGCAAGGCGCTATTCTGGGCCGCAGCCTGTACGAAGGCACGCTGGACTTCGCCGCAGCGCAAGACATGGCCGACGAAATCGGAACACCATGACACAAGCCGCCGCAGCCCCCACCGATACCCAGCTTACGCGCCGCATCATTCCCTGTCTGGACGTTACAGCGGGGCGTGTGGTCAAGGGCATCAATTTCGTCGACCTGGTCGATGCCGGCGATCCCATCGAGATCGCGCAGCGCTACAACGAACAGGGCGCCGACGAGCTCACCTTTCTGGATATCACCGCCACCAGCGATGAACGCGACCTGATACTGCCGATTATCGAATCGGTGGCCAAGCAAGTGTTTATTCCGCTGACCGTGGGGGGTGGCGTGCGCCAGGTAGCCGACGTGCAGCGCCTGCTGAACGCGGGCGCCGACAAAGTGTCCATGAACAGCGCTGCCGTGGCCAATCCCGAACTGGTGCGCGATGCCGCCGATTACCACGGCTCGCAGTGCATCGTGGTAGCCATCGATGCACGTCGTGTATCTGCTGCCAACGAGCCCGCCCGATGGGAAATCTTTACTCACGGCGGACGCAAGGCCACCGGCATCGACGCGGTAGAGTGGGCCAAGAAAATGGCCGACTACGGCGCCGGCGAACTGCTGCTGACCAGCATGGACCGCGACGGCACCAAGTCGGGCTTCGACCTTGAACTGACGCGTGCGGTATCCGACGCTGTCGCCGTTCCGGTGATCGCCTCGGGCGGGGTGGGCAACCTTCAGCACCTGGCCGATGGCGTCACCACGGGGCGCGCCAATGCCGTCCTGGCGGCCAGCATTTTCCATTACGGCGAATACACCGTGCGGCAAGCCAAGGAATTCATGGCCGCCCAAGGCATTAAGGTACGATTAACGGCATGACGCAAGAAACCACCTGGCTGGATGCCATTCATTTCGACGACAAGGGCCTGCTGCCGGCCATCGCTCAGGATTTCGATACGGGTGATGTCCTGATGGTGGCCTGGATGAACGCCGAATCGCTGGAAGAGACCATCGCCACCGGACGGGCCGTATATTGGTCGCGCTCACGCCAGCGCCTTTGGCGCAAGGGCGAAGAGTCCGGCCACGTGCAAATCGTGCATGAAATACGCCTTGATTGCGATGGCGACGTCGTTCTGCTCAAGGTCAAGCAAGAAGGCGGCATTGCCTGCCACACCGGCCGGGCAAGCTGCTTCTTCCGGCGTCTGGACGGTACCGCCGGCAACGCCGTCTGGACGGCGGTGGACCCTGTCCTGAAAGACCCCGAGCTTATCTACAAATGAATCCGCAAGACACGTCCACCATTCTGGCCCGCTTGGCCGACACGCTTGAATCGCGTTTGCCCGCCAACGGCGGCGACCCGTCCGCTTCGTACACCGCCAAGCTGCTGGCGCGCGGTCCCGACGCCTTCCTTAAAAAAATCGGCGAAGAAGCCACCGAGCTGGTCATGGCGGCCAAAGACAACACGCCCGACCGTATCGTGGCGGAAACCGCCGACCTCTGGTTCCACTGCATGGTGGCTCTAGCCCACTACGGACTGCGGCCCGAACAGGTGTTGGCGGAACTGGCACGCCGCGAAGGCGTATCCGGCCTGACCGAAAAGGCCAGCCGGCCCCAATCCTGACATCATCTATGAGGCCTTCATGAGCGACAACTGCCTGTTCTGCAAAATAGCCAAGGGTGAAATACCATCGAAAAAAGCGTATGAAGACGACGATTTTTTCGCTTTTCACGACATAAATCCCGCCGCTCCCGTACACTTGCTATTAATACCGAAGCGCCATATTGTTTCCATGCAGGATGTCCAGCCGCAAGATGCACCATGGTTGGGTAGAATGATGACCCTGGCGCCTAGGCTTGCACAAGAAAATGGCTGCACGCCGGGGCCGGATGGCGGTTTCAGGCTAGTCGTCAATACAGGCATAGAAGGCGGGCAAGAAATCGCCCACCTGCATTTTCATATTATCGGGGGCCCACGCCCCTGGGACAAACGTGCGGCACCAGCCGCCTAACGGAGACAGCATCATGGGTAGTTTCAGTATTTGGCATTGGTTGATTGTTCTGGTCATTGTCGCACTGGTGTTCGGCACCAAAAAAATTCGCAACATGGGTGAAGACCTGGGTGGCGCGGTCAAAGGCTTCAAGAAAGGCATGCGCGACGCATCCGAAGAAAAGAAACCTGAAACTGTCACGCAACGCGTTCAAACCGAAGAAACCATCGACGTCGAGGCAAAAGAAAAAAACGACGCCTGAAAAGGGGGCTGTACCTTCCTTTGACCTCTTTTCTTTAAGCGGATCCTTTACCCATGTTCGACGTCAGTTTTAGTGAGCTTATGCTGATCGGCGTCATTGCGCTGATCGTCATCGGGCCAGAACGCCTGCCCAAAGTAGCCCGTACCATAGGGCACCTGGTCGGGCGCGCCCAGCGTTACGTCGGTGACGTCAAAACCGACAT
>DATCYE010000123.1:0-3844 GCA_036570485.1 Pusillimonas sp.
CCAGCAAGACCGGCATGACCACCGATACCCAACAAGCCTACGCCGCCGACCAGCGCGACACGGTACACGCATATAACCTGGCCGACGGCCACGAAGTATGGAAACAAGCAGCCTTGGGTAATCGCCGGCTGACTTCACCCGCTGCTGTGCCACAAGCACTTGCGCTGGGCGATTTCGAAGGCTATGTGCATTTTCTGTCGCGTACTGACGGCCACCTGCTCGGTCGGGTGCAAGTCGGTGGCGGCCCTCTCGTCTCGCCGCTCGTAGCCACTACTCGTGGCGTGCTGGTACAAACGGGCAGCGGGAATTTGGTTTTGGTTGGTGTCAATTGAACAGTATTGTCTTTAAACCGGTAGTCGCGCTCGTGGGGCGCGCCAACGTGGGCAAATCCACGTTATTTAACCGGGTTACCCGCTCACGCGCTGCTTTGGTGGCCGATTTCTCGGGCTTGACCCGGGATCGCCACTACGGCGAAGGCCGGGTTGGCGACCGTCCTTTCCTGGCCGTTGATACGGGTGGGTTCGAGCCGGTGGCCAAAGAGGGCATTTTGCTGGAAATGGCCCGCCAGACTCAACAGGCTATTGCCGAATCCGACGTTGTTATTTTCCTGGTCGATGCTCGGGCCGGCGTCAATGCGCACGACCACGAAATTGCCAGACTGCTACGCAAAACCGGCCAGCGCGTGCTGCTGGCGGTAAATAAGGCCGAAGGCATGCGTTACGGCTCGGCCACGGCCGAGTTCCATGAATTAGGTCTGGGCGAACCGTATCCTATTTCTGCTTCGCATGGCGACGGCGTGGTGGACCTTATCGAAAAGGCTCTGTCTTATCTGGACAAGGAAGACGCCGATCTGTCGGGCGACGATTTGGTCCAGGACACAGCGCCGGATGCGCAAGCTGAAGAGCCGGACGGTGAGGGCAGCGAAGAGTCTATCGTTCATCGTATCAAGCTTGCAATCGTGGGGCGACCCAACGTGGGCAAGTCCACGCTGATCAATACCTTGCTGGGCGAAGATCGCGTTATTGCCTTTGACATGCCCGGCACTACGCGCGATGCCATCGAGATCGATTTCGAGCGCGGCGGTGTTTCCTATACGCTGATCGATACCGCTGGTTTGCGCCGTCGCGGCAAGGTCTTCGAGGCGGTTGAAAAGTTCTCCGTCATCAAGACATTGCAGGCCATCGAAGCCTGCAATGTGGTTCTGCTTATGCTGGACGCCCAAACCGAGATTTCCGATCAGGACGCGCACATAGCGGGCTTCGTGCTCGAGACTGGTCGGGCGCTGGTGGTGGGTATTAATAAATGGGACGGCCTGGACGGTGAACGGCGTGAACGCATTCTGCGCGAATTCGAACGCAAGCTGCGTTTCCTGTCGTTTGCCAAAATGCACACGGTATCGGCACTGAACGGGCAGGGCGTGAATGCTCTGATCAAGTCTGTGAATGCCGCGCATGCCGCCGCATTTGCCAAGCTTTCCACGCCTCGGCTGACCCGCGAGCTTCAGGCGGCTGTCGAGCAGCAGCAGCCGCCGCGCAAGGGCATATTCCGACCCAAGATGCGCTACGCTCATCAGGGTGGGCAGAATCCACCGCTTATCGTTATTCATGGCAACGCCCTGGACGCGATTCCGGATTCCTATCGGCGTTACCTGGAGACTCGTTTCCGCAACGCGTTCAAGCTGGACGGCACGCCCTTGCGTATTGAATTCAAGTCGTCACATAATCCTTATTTGCAGGAGTCGCAGTGAGCCGTTACTGGAGCGATCACCTGGCGAGCTTGTCGCCATATGTAGCGGGCGAACAGCCCAAAATCGCCAAGCTGCTTAAGTTGAATACCAACGAGCATCCCTGCGGTCCTTCGCCACGCGTGCTGGAGGCCATCAAGGGCGCCGTCACGGATCGCTTAAGGCTATACCCCGATAACGAATGCACCGCGTTGCGCGAAGCAATTGCCGCGCTGCACGGGCTGGACATCCGGCAAGTGTTTGCCGGGAATGGTTCCGACGAGGTTCTGGCGCATATTTTCAATGCCTTGTTTCGACACGATGGGCGGCCTTTGTTAATGCCCGACATCTCCTACAGCTTTTATCGCACCTACTGCAAGCTGTACGAGATCGAGGCGCAATGCCTGCCCCTGGCCGACGATTACTCGATACGCGCCGCGGACTACACTGCAAAGCATGCTGTGGCGCCGGCCGGCATTATTTTTGCCAATCCAAATGCACCTACCGGCATGACTTTGTCGCTTAACGACATATCGGCCATCGCCGCCGCCAATCCGGATATCCCAGTGGTCGTTGACGAAGCCTATGTCGATTTCGGCGCGGAGTCGGCGGTGACGCTGCTGGACCGGCACGAAAATATCGTTGTCGTGCATACCTTGTCGAAATCACGTTCGCTGGCAGGCCTGCGCGTAGGTTTTGCCATGGCAAGTGCGGAGATCATCGATGGTCTGAATCGCATCAAGGACAGCTTCAATTCTTATCCGCTCGACAGCCTAGCGCAGGTAGGGGCAATCGCTGCTATACAGGATGCGAACTACTTTGAACGCACGCGCCGCAGCGTAATCGAAACCCGCGAACGGTTGACGCAACAATTGGCTACGCTTGGATTCGAAGTTTTACCTAGCCAGGCCAATTTTGTCTTTGCGCGCCATCCCGGCTTCGACGGATTGGCTTTAAGCCGCGCCCTGCGGGCCGAGGGCATACTAGTGCGCCATTTCACCCCGCCGCGCATCGATCAATTTTTACGCATCAGTGTGGGAACTCCCGACGAATGCGCGCGTCTATGTAATACCTTGGCCGAAATCTTAACGAAAACACATTAAAATTACAGTCATGTTGCGTATCATCGCCGCGACGCCATGCGAGTTCAGGGAAAACCCTGTAAAGTATGCGCTTCGCTGCATTATTTTAAATAACAATTCAATTGGAGCCTAGCCAATGAGCAATAAAGGGCAAACCTTACAAGATCCATTTCTGAACGCTCTGCGCAAGGATCACGTGCCCGTATCGATTTACCTGGTTAACGGAATCAAACTGCAAGGGCAGGTTGAGTCTTTCGATCAATATGTCGTTCTGTTACGCAATACCGTTACGCAAATGGTGTACAAACACGCTATTTCCACCGTTGTTCCCGCTCGCCCTGTGGCTTTCCAAGTGGATGAGCCTTCTGAATAATACCTTGTCGATTAGTTTGGCCGGGACGCCCGCCGTGCGCTTCGCGCCGGCGGGTATTTCATTTGGGCTTCCAGCATGAAGGTCCTGATCATCAATGTCGATTTGGGCGAGCCCGATTACCAGGCACATGCGGAAGAATTCGCCATGCTGGCCAAAGGTGCGGGCGCTCAGGTCGTGGCCACAATCGTGGCGCGCAGGTCGCGTCCCGATGCGGCGCATTTTATCGGTTCCGGCAAGCTTGAAGAGGCCATTCTGGTGGCCGACGATGCCGAAGCCGAAATCGTGCTGTTCGATCAGCCCCTGACGCCGGCCCAGCAGCGCAACCTTGAGCGCGGTTTTAATCGCCGGGTGGTGGATCGCGTAGCGTTGATTCTGGATATCTTCGCCTTGCGCGCAAAAAGCCATGAAGGCAAATTGCAGGTTGAATTGGCTCAGTTGCAACATCTGTCGACGCGTCTGACGCGGATGTGGTCTCACCTTGAGCGTCAGCGCGGTGGCATAGGCATGCGCGGTCCGGGCGAAGCCCAGCTGGAAATGGACCGGCGCATGATAGGCGACAAGGTGCGCCTTTTGCGTGAGCGCCTGGCTCGCGTGCAGCGTCAACGCGCTACGCAGCGCCGCTCGCGCTCGCGCGGCAGCACCTTGTCGGTATCGCTGGTGGGCTAT
>DATCYE010000124.1:0-6005 GCA_036570485.1 Pusillimonas sp.
GCCTCGCTGCGCGAAGCAGGCAAATTCAGCGCGCCCCGCTTCAGGATGCTGGGCGGCACCACTTCCTGAATAAGCGTATGCAGGTCGGGGACGCCGATGGAAGCCAGCATCTTGGCCTGGTCGGCCTGGCCCGGGCCGATATGGCGAGGGATGAAGTCGGAATGGGGGTCTAGTTCACGCAACATAAATCAACCTAAACAAAGCAGGTTCGCAGCAAAGGATTGGAAAAAAGGCTTAGCCGGCGTTGACGAAGGCTTCGTAGCCAGCGCCGTCCAGCAGCTTGTCGGTGTCGGCTGCATTGACGGGCTTGATCTTGAAGATCCAGGTGTCAAAAGCAGCTTCGTTGATCAGGTTGGGCTGGTCGTTCAGGGCTTCGTTAAAAGCCACGATCTCGCCGTCGACCGGTGCGTAGATGTCGGATGCGGCCTTGACCGATTCGACTACGCCGGCGGTCTCGCCCGCTTTCAGGCTGGCACCCGGATTGACATCGCCTACGAACACCAGGTCGCCCAGTTGGTCTTGCGCTGCGTCGGTGATGCCCACAAGCAGCACATCGCCTTCAGTCTTGACCCACTCGTGCGAGGACGTATATTTGCGGTCGGCTGGAAGATTCATGATTAACCCCGTTATATAAATGAAATGAATGTTCTGATTCAGGAAAAATTTCAGGCAACGACTTTGCCGTTGCGCACGAACGGCATTTTTACCACTTCGGCCGGCAGCCACTTGCCGCGGATTTCAACCTGGACGGAATCGCCCGGTTGGGCCCCTACGGGCAAACGCGCCATGCCTATGGAAATACCCATGGTCGGCGACATGGAGCCGCTGGTCAATTCGCCCTCGCCCTGTTGGCTGCGGATTTTCATGTGACCGCGCATGACACCGCGTTCCAGCAACTTGACGCCTACCAGTTGGCGGTCGACTGTGATGGCTTCCAGCGCCTCGCGGCCGATGAAGCGGCGATCGGCATCTTTAAGCCATACCGTCCATGACAAGCCGGATACCAGAGGATCGACCTGCTCGTCCATTTCCTGGCCATACAAGTTCATGCCTGCTTCCAGGCGCAGGGTATCGCGAGCACCCAAGCCGCAAGGCCGCACGCCCTGCCCGGCCAGGTCACGCCAAAATGCCTCTACCTGAACGGCGGGAAGGACGACCTCGAAGCCGTCTTCGCCGGTGTATCCGGTGCGCGCCACCAAAGTGTCATCGGCAACGAACACGCCGTTGAACGCGGCAAGGTCGGCCGTGGCGGCTTTCCAGTCGGGGCGAACGGCCCACAGCTTTTCGCGGGCATTCGGGCCTTGCACGGCCACCATGGCCAAATCGCGACGCGGCGTGATGCGCACATCGAAATTCTCGGCTTGCGCCACCTGCTGCATCCAGGCCAGGTCTTTGTCGGCCGTGCCGGCATTGACCACCACCCGCCAGTTGTCGGCGCCAAAGAAATAAACAATAAGGTCGTCGATAACGCCGCCGTCGGCGTTCAGCATGCAGGAATACAGCGCCTTGCCCGGCACGCTTAGCCGGGCGACATCGTTGGCCAGCAAGCGGCGCAAGTAAGCGGTGGCGCCGCTGCCCTGGACATCGATATTCAGCATGTGCGAGACGTCGAACATGCCGGCATCCTGACGCACTGCATGGTGCTCTTCCAACTGCGAACCATAAGAGACGGGCATATCCCAACCGCCAAAATCGACCATTTTGGCGCCCGATTCAAGATGAATGGCATGCAGTGGGGTTTGTTTCAGTACTGAAGACATGGGGGCTCCGGAAGACAGAAAATGAACGACGTCGATCAACAAAAGCTGACCGTAACGCCCTTCTGTCCTTTTGCCTGAGAGTTGACCCGCAGTCGCGGGGATTCACCTTCGGCGCTCGAAGCCAGACCATTGGGGCGGAACGAGTCTCTCCAGAATGCTGCCTTGCCTGGTAGTAAACCTAAAAGCAATACACGAGCGGTACGGGGTGCCTGAGCGATTCTGGGCGAATTGCGCCTTCGGCGGCCGAACAATCGGCACTCTCCCACTCTATGTAAGTGACAGCAGTCGCAAAGAATAACTCGAAAGCGGCGGCAGGACAAATCAAATAATGCGCCGGCCTGCTGTTGCGCCGAAACGGGTCGCTAAAATGCCGACAGCGCGCGCCCGCAGGCCGCACCCGACGCCCAGGCCCACTGGAAGTTGTAGCCGCCCAGCCAGCCCGTTACATCCAGGGCCTCGCCGATGAAATACAAGCCGGGAACGCTGCGCGCCTGCATGGTTTTCTGGTCGATACCGCGCGTATCCACACCCCCGCGCATGACTTCGGCTTTCTTGTAGCCCACCGTGCCGCTGGGTACCAGCGACCAGCCATGTATTCTTGCGGCCAGTTGCCGCAAAGTCTTGTCCGGGACGTCTGCCAGGCGCTGGGCGCCGAAACTGCTGTCGCCGGCCTGGAAATTGGCCAGCCACTGCTCGGCCAGACGTTTGGGCCACAAGCCCGCCAGGACGCTGCCCAACTGCTGGCGGCTGCCCGCTTTGGCGTCCAGCAGGCCCTTTTCCAGATTCTGACCGGGCGCCAGGTCGATGACGATGGCATCGCCGGGATTCCAGTAGCTGGATATCTGCAACACGGCCGGACCGGACAAGCCGCGATGGGTAAACAACAAGTCTTCCAGAAACACGGTATTGCGCTTGCCGGCTTTACCAGAGCGCCGCGCGACGGGCGCGCCGGCAGCCCCGCCCCCTTCTTTCGCGTCGGCCTTGATCTCCACCTCTAGCGCAACGCCGCTTAGCGAACCGAAGGGTTCCCAAGACTGGGCGTCGAAGGTCAGCGGCACCAGCGCCGGCCGGGGTTCCACCACCTTCAGGCCAAACTGCCGGGCAATGCCCAAGGCGAAATCGGTCGCGCCCAATTGAGGAATGGCCATGCCGCCGCTGGCCAGCACCAGTTGTCGGGCCGCGATAAGGCCCTGGCTGGTCTGTAAGCGATAGCCGTCCTCGTGCCGCGATACGCTCTGCACAGTGCAGGGCATGCGCCAGGCCACGCGCCCCAGCTCGCATTCGCGCTTGAGCATGGCAATGATGTCTTCGCTGGACTCGTCGCAAAAAAGCTGGCCACGATGTTTTTCATGCCAGGCGATGCCGTGCTTTTCAACCAAGTCGATAAAATCGCGCGGGGTGTAGGCGGCCAGCGCAGAGCGGCAAAAATCCGGATTCTGCGACAGAAAATTAGCCGGCCCCGCGCCGATATTGGTGAAGTTGCAGCGCCCACCCCCAGAGATGCGGATTTTCTCGGCCAGGCGCTGCGCATGTTCCACGATGACCACACGCAGCCCACGCTGACCTGCGACGGCGGCGGCCATCATGCCCGCCGCTCCCGCACCGATAATGGCTACATCGAAATCGGGCACTAATCTTCTTTGATGCAGTCGACGTAATACCTATCGTTGCCATCGGGCCCGATGTCTTGGGCCAGGCCATGCACATAGGTTTCAAAGCCGGGGAACGTGGCATTGAATTCACGAGCGAACTGCAAATAATTGACGATGCGCTGGTTGAAGCGCTCGCCTGGAATAAGCAGCGGAATGCCCGGCGGGTACGGGGTCAACAACACACCCGTTACGCGGCCTTCAAGTTCGTCGATGCTGACGCGCTCGGCTTCCCGGTGGGCCATCTTGGCGTAGGCGTCCGACGGCTTCATGGCCGGAATCATGTCGCTAAGATAAACCTCGGTCGTCAGGCGGGCCAGATCGTACTTGCGATAGGCTTCGTGAATCTGCTGGCAAAGATCGCGCAGGCCCATTTTTTCGTAGCGGCGATGTATCTTGCAAAAGTCCGGCAAGATGCGCCACATGGGCTGGTTGCGATCGTAGTCGTCCTTGAACTGCTGCAAAGCAGTCAGCAAAGTATTCCAGCGACCCTTGGTGATGCCGATGGTGAACAGGATAAAGAAGGAATACAGGCCGGTTTTTTCGATGACCACGCCGTGTTCGGCCAGGTATTTGGAAACCAGAGCGGCGGGTATCCCCGTTTCGGCGAAGGTACCGGAAATATCCAGGCCAGGCGTAACCACCGTAGCCTTGATAGGGTCCAGCATATTGAAGCCTTCGGCCAGGTCGCCGAAGCCGTGCCATTCGTCGCCGGACTCAAGCAGCCAGTCGTCCCGGTTGCCTATGCCGTCGGACACCAGGCGATTGGGGCCCCACACTTTGAACCACCAATCGTTCTTGCCGAACTCAGATTCCACCTTGCGCATGGCGCGGCGGAAATCCAGTGCCTCGGCAATGCTTTCCTCGACCAGCGCGGTACCGCCGGGGGGCTCCATCATGGCCGCTGCCACATCGCAGGACGCAATAATCGCGTACTGGGGCGATGTGGAGGTGTGCATCAGGTACGCCTCGTTGAACACATTGCGGTCCAGCTTGCGGGTTTCCGAGTCTTGCACAGTAATTTGCGAGGCCTGCGACAAGCCCGCCAGCAACTTGTGGGTGGAGTGCGTGGCAAACACCATGGCGTCCTGGCTGCGCGGCCGGTTTTCGCCAATGGCGTGCATGTCTTTGTAGAACTCGTGGAAGGCCGCATGCGGCAGCCAGGCTTCGTCGAAATGCAGGGTATCGATTTCGGAACCCAGCTTTTCCTTGATCATCTCGACGTTGTAGATGACGCCGTCGTAGGTGCTTTGCGTAAGCGTCAGTATGCGCGGCCGCTTGTCCTTGGCATTGCGTGCAAACGGGTTGGCTTCGATCTTCTTGCGTATGTTTTCGGGGTCGAATTCTTCCAGCGGAATGGGCCCGATGATGCCCAGATGATTGCGCGTGGGGCGCAAAAACACCGGAATCGCGCCCGTCATGGTGATGGCGTGCAGAATCGATTTATGACAGTTGCGGTCGACCACCACGACGTCGTCGGACGCCACGTTGGCATGCCAAACGATCTTGTTCGAGGTAGACGTGCCGTTGGTCACGAAGAAGCAATGATCCGCATGGAAGATGCGTGCAGCGTTCAGTTCCGATTCGGCAACGGGGCCGGTATGGTCCAGCAACTGGCCAAGCTCGTCGACCGCGTTGCAGACGTCGGCACGCAACATGTTTTCACCGAAAAACTGATGGAACATCTGCCCCACCGGGCTTTTCAGGAAGGCCACGCCGCCCGAATGCCCTGGGCAGTGCCAGGAATAAGAACCGTCTGAGGCGTACTTGACCAGCTCGCGAAAGAACGGCGGCGCCAGGCCATCCAGGTAGGCCCGCGCCTCGCGGATAATATGCCGCGCAACGAACTCCGGCGTATCCTCGAACATGTGAATGAAGCCGTGCAACTCACGCAGAATGTCGTTGGGTATGTGCTGCGACGTGCGCGTTTCCCCATACAGATAAATAGGGATTTCTTCATTACGGAATCGCAGTTCGCCGATGAAGGAGCGCAGGTTCTTGATGGCATTGGCCACGTCTTCGGGCGAATCGACGTCGAATTCCTCATCGTCGATCGACAAGATGAAGGCGCTGGCACGGCTTTGCTGCTGTGCGAACGAACTAAGGTCGCCGTAACTGGTCACGCCCAGCACCTCGACGCCCTCGGCCTCTATGGCCGAAGCCAGCGCGCGAATGCCAAAGCCCGACGCGTTTTCCGAGCGGTAGTCTTCATCGATGATGACAATGGGGAAACGAAATTTCATTCAGTGCTCCAGCTAGGTACGAGGCAGAGTCACGCCCTGCTGTCCCTGGTATTTACCGCCGCGATCGCGGTAAGACGTCTCGCAAACTTCGTCGCTTTCAAAAAACAACATTTGCGCGCAACCCTCGCCGGCGTATATCTTGGCCGGCAGGGGTGTGGTGTTGGAAAACTCCAGCGTCACGTGACCTTCCCACTCGGGCTCCAGCGGCGTGACGTTGACAATAATGCCGCAGCGGGCATAGGTGCTTTTACCCAGGCAAACGGTAAGAACGCTGCGCGGGATACGAAAATATTCTACCGTGCGAGCCAGGGCAAAGGAGTTCGGCGGAATAATGCACACATCGCCAACAAAGT
>DATCYE010000125.1:0-5134 GCA_036570485.1 Pusillimonas sp.
CAGATCGCCGGAAACGGAGTCCGCAAGCCATAATTTTTGCACGATGCCACGGCGCAGGCGCCGCTAGACACAAAACAGGAGGTGTCCGATGGCCGCTTCCGGCAAAACCGAATCCATGAGGATCAGCCCGCTTGCGGGAAAGCCTGCTCCCAGGTCTATTTTGGTGGATGTTCCAAAACTGATTTCCAGCTACTATACCGGCCGGCCCGACCCCGGCGTGCCGGCCCAGCGCGTGGCTTTCGGCACCTCCGGCCACCGGGGCTCGTCGCTGGACGCCACCTTCAATGAAGCGCATGTCCTGGCGATTACCCAGGCGGTATGCGATTACCGCGCCAAAAATCATATCGACGGCCCTTTGTACCTGGGCATAGACACCCATGCACTGTCGGTGCCGGCGTCGCGCACCGCGCTGGAAGTGTTCGCCGCCAACGGCGTGCAGACAATGATCTCGCAAGACGACGAGACAACGCCCACGCCGTCGGTGTCGCTGGCCATACTGGCGTATAACAAAGGGCGCGCAAGCGGCCTTGCCGACGGCATCGTCATTACCCCGTCGCATAATCCGCCCGATAACGGCGGCTATAAATACAATGCGGCCAATGGCGGCCCGGCCGATGTCGCCATTACGGACTGGATCCAGAACAGAGCCAATCAGTTGCTCGAAGACAATCTGAAGGAAGTCAGGCGATGGCCCCATCAGAAAGCGCTGAGCGCCGCGACGACGCACCGCCATGATTTCATGGGCGCTTATGTCGAGGCTCTGGATACGATAGTCGACATGGACGCGATACGCGGCGCCGATATCAGGATGGGCGTCGATCCGTTGGGCGGGGCGGGCGTGCATTACTGGGCGCGGATCGCCGAGCGCTACAAACTGAACCTGAACATTGTCAGCGAAGAAATCGAACCCGATTTCCGGTTCATGACAGTGGATTGGGACGGGCGGATACGCATGGATCCCTCATCGCGCTACGCCATGCAGCGCCTGATTGCCTTGAAAGACCGCTTCGATATCGCCTTTTGCTGCGACACTGATTACGATCGCCACGGCATCGTCACCAAGAGTGCCGGTTTGCTGCCTCCGAATCACTATCTGGCGGTGCTGGCCGATTATCTGTTTGGCCATCGTCCGCAATGGAGCAAGGACGCCGGCTTGGGCAAAACAGTGGTCAGCAGCCAGATAATCGACCGGGTAGCCGCCCGGCTGGGGCGCAAACTGGTTGAGGTTCCGGTCGGTTTCAAGTGGTTTGTCGATGGGCTGTTCGATGCCTCGCTGGGGTTTGGCGGGGAAGAAAGCGCCGGCACGTCGTTTCTGCGTAAAGACGGCTCCACCTGGACGACCGATAAAGACGGCATAATTGCCGCGCTGCTTTCGGCCGAAATGACCGTTCAAACCGGCAAGGACCCGGGCCAGAGCTACAGGCGCATTACCCAGGATCTGGGCGAGCCCGTTTCCAGCCGTTTCGAGGCATCGGCCACGCCCCGACAAAAGCAGCGCCTGTCCGAATTGTCCGCCGATCAAGTGCATATCAAGGATCTCGCCGGGGAAAAAATCGAGGCGATCCTGACACGGGCACCCGGCAACGATGCGCCGATAGGGGGCATTAAAGTCGTGGCGAAAAGCGGCTGGTTCGCGGCCCGGCCATCGGGTACCGAGGATATTTACAAGATATACGCCGAAAGCTTCCAGGGCAGGGATCATGTTCAACGCATGTTGTCCGAGGCCCAGGGCATAGTCGACGAAGCTCTGGGCATACATTCCAAGGCCGCGGGCAGTCCCGCAGCGAACAAGCGTGTATGACGAAGGAAGCGTAACGAAGCGGGGAATTCGAAGAAGATGGGTGCTTGAAGGGAGTACGAGGCATGAAGGGCAACAAGGCGGGCGGCGATGCCGAGCTGGAATTACTGCAGCACAAATCGTTTAGCTATTTTCTGCATGAAAGCAACCAGACCAATGGGCTGGTGCTCGATAAAAGCGCGCCTGGATGGCCGGCCAGTATCGCGGCCACGGGGCTGGCCCTTTCCTGCTATCCGGTGGCTGTCGAGCGGGGCCTGATGTCCAAGGCCGGGGCCATTGAGCGCACGCTGGCCGCATTGCGTTTTTTCCGCAACAGCCATCAGGGGCCCGAACCGGACACCACCGGCTACAAGGGGCTGTATTACCACTTCCTGGACATGAAAACCGGGCGCCGCGCCTGGCAATGCGAACTATCCACGGTCGATACCGGGTTTCTTCTGGCCGGGGCGCTGACCGCGGCCTTGTACTTCGACGAGGCTACATCGAGACAGGCCGAAATCCGCGAATTGGCGGATTTCCTGTACCGGCGCGCCGACTGGGCCTGGGCTCAGAACGGCGGCGAAACCCTGACCCACGGCTGGCGGCTCGAAACCGGATTCATACAATATCGCTGGGAAGGCTACGACGAAGCCTTGTTGCTGTATATGCTGGCGCTGGGGTCGCCCACGCACCCGCTTACCGATGACAGCTACGTTGCCTGGGCCGAGACCTATCGCTGGGATTCGAACTACGGTTACGACTATGTTTACGCCGGACCGCTGTTTACCCATCAGTTGTCGCACTGCTGGATCGATTTTCGCGGCATTCAGGATGCGTTCATGCGTGGCAAGGGCATCGATTATTTCGAAAACAGCCGGCGCGCCACGTATGCGCAGCGCGAGTACGCCATCGACAATCCACAAGATTTCAAGCGCTATGGACCATTTTGCTGGGGTATTACCGCCAGCGACGGGCCGGGTCCGGAGACATTGAATATCAACGGAGCACAGCGCCAGTTCTACGACTACATTGGCCGGGGCGCACCCTATGGCCCCGACGACGGGACGGTTGCCCCCTGGGCCGTGGCCGCATCTTTGCCTTTTGCCCCCGATATCGTGCTGCCCGCCATCGATCACTACGTCAACGAGCTCAAGCTTACCCACAGCAATCTGTATGGATTCAAGGCTACGTACAACCCTACGTACTCCACACCCGAAACCGTGCCGTATGGCTGGGTATCGCCCTGGCATTTCGGCATTAACCAAGGGCCTATCGTGCTGATGATCGAAAATTACCGAACAGGCATGCTGTGGGACTTGATCAAGCGGTGCCCATACATAACAAACGGCCTGAAAAAGGCCGGCTTTGAGGGGGGATGGCTACCCGCCGATTAACGGCGGGCGCTCTGTGTTGTGCCGCTTGGAGGCTTAATTACCGCGAACGGATGGAAATGCGCTTTGGGCCAGGCCGCGTGAGCGGCGAATGTCGGCAAGCAGCGCAACACAATATTGCTGAATCGTGACAAACATCGACTTGCTGCGCGCGGGCATTGCCTGAGCGGCATTAAACGTGTTTACGCTTTCAATAGCATGGTTTTCCACGCTGTTGGCCAGACCAATAACAGGGGTGCAAGAAATGGTTGACATGATGCTGCGTTCCTTTCAAATACAGCGGGTTAGTGAATGATTAAATTATAGGGGTTAACCCCTGTTAAATACAAGCGACTACACCCGGGAAAGCTGATTTATTCATGAAAAAACAAGGTTTTACCGCATTGCAGCATGAAAACTGAAAAATTGATGCTTAATAGCAACAAACAACCATATTAAAAGAGATGTTAGTTATTGCTTATTCTGTTCGTCTACGATGCCAAGAGGCCGCGTGCCGCTGTTAAAATGCTGCTTCCAGCTTTGCGGCGCGGCGTCCTGGCGTCATGGCCCCGCCGCGTGGCGCGTCAACGCCATGGCCAATCACACCCGTCTTCATGAAAAATCTGCCTCCAGACCATACCGTTGAAACTGTTTTTGTGCGTGTTACCGGCAGAGTCCAGGGAGTTGGCTTCCGAATAGCCGCCGTGCGCCAGGCCCATTTGCTTGGCATAACCGGATGGGTTCGCAACACGCGCGACGGCGCGGTCGAGGCCACCCTGCAAGGGCAGGTCGACCCGATAGATCGCATGCTTTCCTGGCTGCATGTGGGGCCGCCGGGGGCCCGGGTCGGTGAAGTAAACCATTCGCAGATAACCACCCAACGCCATTTCGACAGATTCGAGCAGCAATAAGATAGTGGCGCGCCTTGCAATTTCGCGCTTCGCATCTCCACAAGCACAGGTTGAAACCATGAAAAAGCTATTGGCCGCCATTATTATTCTGGTCGCCCTGGTATCTCTGTCGCTTGGCCTGACGATGGTGTTCACCGAGAGTCATGGTTCACCTTTCCCGGGCCTGCTGGCCCTGCTGGGTGAATTGTTGCTGGCCGCCGCCAATATTCTTGTGCTTTTGCTCAACCTGCTGTATTGGAAGCTGTATGGGGCGCCGCGCTGGTTGCGCATCGTGATATGGATCCAGGTTGTGCCAGCCCTGGCGACATTGGCATTGGTGTCGGTTCAGATTTATCAGAACTGGCAGCAAGGCAGGGCATACGATCAGCGCATCAGTCTGTTCGAGACCATTCGCGCCGATCGTATCGACGACCTGGCCGAAAAACAGAAACAATGCGGCGAACAGTGCTCCGGATTGTATTCACTGAACGAACAACTGCTTGATGCCGCCGACGCCAATGCCTATCGTGTCGCACAGAAGCTGATCGGGGAACATGCCCGGGTTTCAAGCAAATTGGGCCAGGCCGGCAGAACACTGGATACTTGCGAGGGAGATGCGCTTATCGCGCTCAACGCACTGGAGATCGCCGTTGCCCGCGGCAACCCGAAGATGGTGCATCTCCTGCTGCCCGCAAGCGATGCATCGGCACGGCGCCGTGCGATGTGGCTTGCCGCCCGGCTCGATCATCTCGATATCGTGAAAAACCTGGCCGCGGCCGGCGTGCCGCTCTCGATACGTGGATACATACTCGATGCGAACAATACGCTGTTGGTGGCGGCCGCCAGCGGTGCCGCGACGGCAGTGGGAAAATGGCTGATACAAACACAGCATATGCCCGTCGATGCCATATCGAGCGGCCCCGATCCCTATCCGGGAACATCACCGATAAGCGCCTTGATGGCATTCAAGGGGAGCGTCGGGCATTCTCCACGCATCAAGCCATTTCTTCAGATGCTGGTGGACAACGGGGCGAATCCGGATGCCAAAGATAGCCAGGGCCATACGCCTTTGCGGCAAGCCATTCTGTCAAAAGATA